>JBMCFZ010000015.1:0-8118 GCA_048620055.1 archaeon
TCACTAATGTTTGGAGACAAGAAGATTATGAAGTAAATAACACTAATATTTCCTCCTTTTGGCCAGAAAATGAATCTGCTGTTTTCACTTGGGATAATAATTCATATATGAGTAGAGGTTATTGGGTTTGTGTAGAAGAAACTTCTAAAAATAACTCAAAAGAATTAGAGGAGGATTACTGTAATTATAGTCAGCCTCCTAAGATGCCATGGCAGAATCAACAGCCTGAGTTAAGTGATTATGGTGTTGAAGTTATTGAAGAAGGAACTTTTACTGATTCAGATGAGCCTATAGGTTTATCCAGCGATTCTTATGAGATGTCTTATATCTCTCAATCTTCATTCTCACCAACCATAGTCAGGTACAATGGAGGTAAAGAAGAAGATACAGTACAGATGAAAGAAGCTGAAACAAATGAAGAAGATCCAGGGTTACTTCAAACAGAGGAAGACACATACATATTCCACATCAATTACACGGATCCGGAAGGAGAACCTCCAAATATACACAACGTTACGATAAATGGAGGAAGCTATATCATGAATGAGAGTGATGGTGGAGGTGACTACACCACACCAACAAGATACGAATACGAAACTCAACTAGATTCGGGAACACACAACTACAGCTTCACATTCACAGATGACTTAGAAGAACACATACAACACAGGCCATGGGACCCAAACAAGACCTATGAACTACACGTGGAAAGTATACCAGAGGTAAACCTAACTTACCCAGCAGAAGGAGAAACCATAAACACAGAAGAAACATGGAAAGAAATAGACTACAAATTCAATGCCAGTGACCAAGAAGAAGGACTGGACAACTGCAGCCTACTAACAAACGAATCAGGAACAATGGAAACGGTAAAAACAGACAACTCACCAGTAGAAGGAGAAAACACAATCACACACAACACAACCACGGGACAAATACAATGGAATGTGGAATGTACAGACACTGAAAATAACACGGGGGAAGCAAACCCAAGACAATTCACACTCAATCAAAAACCAGTACCACAACTTGACTTCCAACGACTGGAAAACTGGAACGAATACCAATTCAACGGCTCAAACAGCTATGACTCAGACGGAGAGATAGTTAGCTATGAATGGAGCTTTGGAGACGGATCAACAGCAACAGGAGAAACAGTAACGCATAATTACAGTGATTCAGCCGAATACACAGCAGAACTGACAGTAGAAGATGATCATGGAGCTACAAGAACAGAGACAAAAACAATAACAGTAAACCAACCACCAGAAACAACGCTTAACAGCCCGGGAAATGGAGAAGAAAACGTATCAACATCACCAACCCTCAACGTAACGGTTCAAAACGACTTCGAAAACAACGGATTAAATACTACATTCATAGACGCGTCGGACAACTCGACAATAGGAACCGACAACAACATACCTGACGGAGAAACAGCAACCACGGAATGGGAGAATCTAGAATCAGACACTACTTATAACTGGTACGTAGAAATAACGGACGGAATAAACACAACTACAAGTGAAACATGGAGCTTCACAACCCAACCAAATGAGCCACCAATAGCCAACTTCACAACCACAAAAATAGAGTGGAACAAATTTGAATTCAATGCCTCAGAAAGCTACGATCCGGACGGAGAGATAGTCAGCTACGAATGGGACCTCGGAGACGGAGAAACAGAAAACGGAGAAATAGTAACACATGAGTACAGTGAAGTAGGAAACTACACGGTAGAATTAACAGTCACAGATGACGATGGAGCAACTGATACGGAGACAAAGACAATTGAAGTTGAAAGCGAAGCACCAAAATACAGCGACTTCACAGTAAACCATCCAAACGAATACGATTCAAATACGGAAACAGAGGTATCAATAATATGGACAGATGAAACAGAAAACTTCAAACAATCAACACTGGAACACAACTTCACAGGAACACCACAAAACCAAACCGATTCACTAAACCCAAGCGGAGGAACACACACATACACAGAAGTTCTAGCAGCAGGAACATACTACGTAAAATACTATGGAGAAGACGAAGCAGGAAAAACAAACCAAACACACAAAGAAACATTCACAATCAACAAAACAGAGCCAAGTATGGAATCCTCACTAACCACACCAATCACTTACGGAACACCAAGTGATTATTCTGCACAAGCAAATAATGAAGGAGACAACGACATAACATACACATTAACAAGAAACGGAGAACAAATAGATGAAGGGAAAAACGTGTCAGATGATGATGTGCTGACAGTAGGGACTTATGAATATATCTACTCAGCGACAGGAGGAGAAAATTACACCTCTAAAGAAATCAAAGATACACTAGAAGTTCAGAAAGCAGATCCAAACCTACAACTAACAATAGAACCAAATAACACAGTTGAAGAAGGAACAGAAACAACAGCAGAAGGAACCAACTGTCCACAACAACTAGAATGTACACTAACAAAAGACGGAACAGAAGTAGATAACCCACATACAGCTACACTAGATCCTGGATCCTACGAATACAAATACTCCACAAATGGAAATGAAAACTACACATCACAAGAAATCATGGAAACACTAACAGTACAAGAAATAGAACCAGCATATTTCAAAATCAACAGCTGGAACTGCGAAGAAGAAGTAACCGAAGGAGAAACATACACTTGCACAGGAGAAATAAAAAACACAGGTGAAGAATCAGACACAAGAACAATTACCGCAGAATCAAAAGTCGGTGAAGACAGTAAAGACATATCACTAGATCCAAGTCAATCAACAACAGAAACATTCTACATCTCCACAAGTGATGGCGACGGAGGACAAACAGTCACAACGACTCTAGACACAGGAGACGAAACTAATCAAGACAGTACATTCATTCAAACAGATACGAGAGAAGAACCAGTAGCAAAATTCACATACGAGGAACAAAGATGGCCAATGACACACTTCGACGCATCAGAAAGCTACGACCCAGAAGGAGAAATAGTTGAATACAAATGGGAATTCACCTACAACGGAGAAACAGACACTACAACAGGAAAAACAACCAGCTACACCCACCCATGGCAATTCCAAGAAAGAAAAACAAGTGGAGAATACCAAGCAACACTAACCGTGGAAAACGATGCAGGAGAAACGGACAGCACTACAAAAACAATAGAAATACAGGGAAAATGTCCAGGAAGTCATTTAGCATTAACCTGGTGTCCAGAAATAGAAGCATACTTCTGCCTAGATCCACAAAACCCAACCTGTCCGATATAAATTGATCAGAAGATTCATTTATGCGTGTAATTGACCTTAATCTTATTTTTTCCTTTCTCATTCACACATACAAACCCATATCTTTCGAACTGAATAACTTCTCCTTTTTCAACTTTCTCAAGATGTTTTTCACCGTATCCTCTTTCAACTTCCCCATTGTCATGGGTAATTTCCACTGTTTTATGGTCACCGGTCACCCATTGTATTATGTCAGTCACATCATCTTTTAACTCAGTACTGGAAAATTCAGATTCAATAAATTCACCGTTCTTTCCAGTAACTTCAATTGAAAACGCCCCTTTCAATCGTATCTTATCTCCTTGATTTTTATCCTTCAAATCTTCTTTTGGAAGGTAAAATATTTTCTCTCCAGATTCAAATTTATGTTTCTTTTTTCCTAAATCTTTCTCGGGGTGCATTGAAACCTCAACTTCCATTTCAGGGATATTTTTAACTTTCACTTTAACGGGATTTGGAATGTAGTAAAATCTCCTCGCTTCAGGGTCTATTATTTTCCTATTTTCAGCGTATAATTTATTCAAAGGTACTGTGGAGCTTGATTCACTTATTCCTTGAGATATAATGAAGTTAGTTATAGCTTCAGGTTTTATTCCTCTTTTTTTAAGTGATCTAACGCTCCAGGTTCTTGGATCGCTCCATCCCTTATATTCTCCTTCTTTTATTTTACGAGCTGCTTCTGAAGAACTCATTTTAACTTCTTTTAAATTCATTCTACCTGTATGTATGAATTCTTTTTCACTGTAGTCTAGATCCAAGCAATCCCAGATGTATTTCTCCATCTTCGTTTCCATCACCAGATCTTTTCCTCTTATTATATGGGTCATTCCAAGTAAGTAATCGTCTACGGCCCATGAGAACTCCAGCATTGGCCAAACCGTGTACTTTTCACCTACTTTAGGATGTTCCCTTTCACTTATTCTGAGTAGCACTCGGTCTCTGAATGCGGGGTCCTTGTGTTGCATATCTGTTTTTAACCTGAGAACTGCTTCTCCTTCTCCGTACTCTTTATTTAACATTCTTTGAAATTCTTCTTTATTCTCCTCAACGGTATTTGACCTGTGTTCACATTCCTTTCCTTTCTCTCTATTCTTCCTTAATCTTTCCACTGGGCATTTACAAACGTAGGCTTTTCCGGTATCCATTATTCTTTCAGCCCATTCGTAGTATTTCTCAATTCTATCTGACTTTAAAATCACTTCATCCGACTCTAGTCCGAGCCATTCCATATCTTCCTTTATCATATCATATGCCTTTGAATCTATCTCTTTATTCGTTGACCCTATTGTATCATCTATAACCAAGTAGAATTTACCGTTGTATCTTTCAGCGTATTTGTAATTTGGAATTGCTTGTTTACAGTGTCCTAAGTGAAGTGGTCCGGATGGGAAAGGCGCGAACCTCGTAATTACTTTGGAAGTGTCTCCAGGTAATTCAGTTAATCCTTTCTCTTCCTTCTCTTCTTTTTCCAGAGCTTCAGGATTTATTTCAAGTAGTTTTCTTTCCTGTTGTTTCTTTGTCATTTGGTTTACTTCTTGAACTACTTCGTTTGTTTTTTTACCGAGTTTACCCATGTCTTCTTTCAATTCAGGGTTTTCCCCTATGACTTTATTCATAATGGGTTTTACTCTCGCTTCTCCGTCGTGTTCCCATGCGTTTTTCAATGCATGTTTCAGTATCAGGTACTTCATTTTCTCTTCTCCGTTTTCTCTATTTATTTTTTGTTTCTATTCTTATTTGTTTCATTCGTTTCTCTTTTTTATTTTTTCCAGTTTTCTGACGATTGACGTAGGTTTAATTTATAACTATTGCGTTGAATAATATTAATGATATGATGGGATTAAAGTTATTGAAAATCGGTGGATCAGTAATAACTGAAAGAAAAGCTGAAGAACCAACTCCCAGAGAAAAACAGATGGAAAGAGTTGCAAAAGAGGTATCTGAAGCTTATACAAATTCCATGAAACTTATTCTAATCCACGGTGCAGGGAGTTACGGTCACCCGATAGTTAAAAGAACAGGGATATCTAAAGGAATGTTCAATGAAGAGGATAGAGTTAATTTCGCTGAAACTCAAAGACTTCAAAATGAATTAAATTCTCTATTCACTAAGAAACTCATAGAGGAAGATGTACCTGCTTTTCCTTTCCAAGCTTCCGCTTCAGCAGTTAGAAGAGGAACTTTAAAGAAAATGGAAGTTAATCTAATTAAGAAACTTCTTGATGAAGGAATTGTACCTGTTTTATACGGTGTTCCTGCTTATGATGAAGAACAAGGTTGTTCTATTTTATCAGGTGATGAAATAATGCCTTATCTAGCTAACGAACTTGATGCAGAATTAATGCTTCATGGTACCGATGTAAAAGGAGTTTATACTTCTGATCCATCAAAAGATCCTTCTGCAGAATTCTTAGAGGAAATAAATTCATTTGAAGAAGCTGAAAGTTACTTAGGAGGAAGTAAACATACTGATGTAACTGGTGGAATGTTAAATAAAATAGAAAAGGCCTTCAAACTCAGAGTTGATGCTCTGATATTTAACGCTTCTAAGGAGAACAATGTTAAAAGAGCTCTTCTTGAGGAGTCCGTTGGCACCTATATTAATGTTGCCTAACCTTTTAATTTTCATTTAAATTGAAAATCTTCTATTTCAGCGTCAAACTCATCGTTTTCCTTTATTACTCCTCTATTTTTCAGTGTTTCTCTTGCCATTAAGTAGTATGCTAGTGCTAGAGATTGTTTTCCTTTGTTGTTTATAGGTATAATTAAATCTATGTTTTCCACTCTGTTTGAAGTGTCGCATAGACTTATTACTGGTACTTTAGCTGTTTGAGCTTCTTTTATTGCTTGACTGTCTACTGCTGGGTCCGCTGTTATAACTAAATCTGGCTCTAGGAATCTTTCTCCTCTTGGATTTGTTAATAATCCAGGTGGGTATCTTCCTATTATTGGTGTTGCTCCTATCTTTTCAGCCATTTTCTCCGCGGGTTTCTCCGCGTATTTTCTTCCTGACACTACTAGTACTTGGCTTGGTTCTTGCTTTGATATTAGTTTAGCTGCGTTTTTTAGTTTTTCATCTATTTTCGCTATGTCAAGTACCCATAATCCATCGTTTCTGCATTTATAGGCAAATGGGTCCATTTGACCTGTTTTGTATTTTGATCCTATATGTGCTCCTGTTTCCAGGTATTTTTCGATTGGTACTAATGGGTCTTCGAGTTTTTCCTGTTTTTCCATTTTCGTCATCTGTTCACCTGTGTTTGTAGTTTTTTGTGATTTAATTTTTTCTCTTTATTCTTTTTTGTTCTTGTGGTTTTTATCTTCTCATGTAATATTCCGTTCTTATTAATTCATTTAGTTTTGCTATTCTCTCTCCACCTGTTATTCCTGTTTTTATTATAGGTATATCTTCTGCGATTGCTAAGTGTGCTATGAATGAATCGTTTGTTTCTCCCGATCTGTGTGATATTACTGTTGTGTATTCATCTTCCTTGGCTTTTTCTATTGTTTTTTTTGTATCTGTTATTGTTCCAACTTGATTTGGTTTTATCAATACTGTGTTACATGCTTTTTTCTTTATCCCTTTTTCCAGTAGCTTAACATTAGTTGTAAATATATCGTCTCCACAGATTGTTTTTTCTGGTTTTTCCTTAGTCAGTTTTGCGTGGTTTTCGAAATCTTCCTCTTGGAATGGATCTTCTATGTATTCTAAGTCGTACTTATCTATTATTTCCTTTATGTATTTTAATTGTTCTTCCGGTGTTCTTTCTTCATCTCTATAGATATATTTTCCATTTTCGTAGAATTCTGATGCCGCTACATCTATTCCTAGTTTTATCTCTACCTCTGAATTTATATCTGTGTTTTTCTCTATCTGTCTCTTTGTTTCTTTTCTTGCCTCTTGAATTATTTCAAGCGCATCTTCATTTCCCAGTGTGGTTGTATATCCACTTTCCAAGTCTTTACCTGCTGTGAAATATTTATCTTTTTTTTCAAGTATTTTTTTAACGTTTTCCTGCATCATTACATTAATTTGACATGATTCTTTTATTGAACTTGTTTTAGTCGGTATGGATAAGAATTCTTGTATCTCTGGTCCTTTTCCCGCGTGTTGTCCTCCTCCAATCAGTTTTCCAAGTGGTTGAGGTAATAAGTATTCTTCTTTTTGATTTAAGTGAAAGTATATTGGCTGATTTTTTGTTTCTGCTGCTGCTTTTGCAACTGCTATTGATAATGGTAGCGTTATTGCTGCTCCGTATTTATCTAGTTTCTCCGTTCCATCCTTTTCTTTTATTCTTTCATCTATTTTTTCCTGGTTATCCGCACTCATTCCTACTATTGAAGGATACAATTCTTCTTCCGCTTTCTTTATCAATTTCTCTGGTTTTTCAGGCATTTGTGTTACTTCGTTTTTACCTGCTGATGTTCCTATTGGTGCACTGGCTCTTCCGTATCCATTTTCCGTGTATACGTCTGTCTCTATTGTTTTATTTCCCTTTGAATTGAATATTACTTTTGACTCTATCTCTATTATTTGTAATTCATTCATTTTCCTAGTTCCTCTTTTAATTTAGTAATAGGATTGGTATGGGGCCAGCGAGATTTTCATCAAAGAAGTTCTGTGAACTTCTCTTAATATTGAACTCACGTCACCACCGCCCCGGGGTGGTAGGATGCCAGGCTACCCTATGGCCCCATTCGTGAGTATTTGTTTATTTCATCTATTAGATCTACTTGTGCTGTAAACATTCGTCTGCAGCAGTATCTTTCCAGCTCCAGGTCATCCATCACTTCTTTAGGGTCCTCTCCATCTTCAGTTCTTTCT
>JBMCFZ010000016.1:0-8029 GCA_048620055.1 archaeon
AAATTTGATAGATTGAAAGAACTTCTTGAAGAATATGATTCATCAGATAAATATAGCAAAAGTCATTATGTACGACTTGCATTAAATGTAGCACTCAAGAAACTCGAGGAACAAAGGAAAAAGGAGCGTTTGAAAGCTAGAGAGTTTAGAAATCTTAAAAATGAAATTGAGGGGATTTTAAATGCATGAAAAAATATGTCAAGAATCAATCACTAAATATTATAATATGGCTTTTAAAAAAGGATTTCAATCAGCTCAACATTTAGATATTTTATTAGGATATATGAGTCTTGTTTTTTTCTTATCAATAGTTGCTTACAAAATAGCTGATTTAAAAGATATCAAGAAACTTAAAATGGTTTTGAAAGAAACATATAAAATCATTGCTGCTGCAATTTTTCTTCTAGCAGTTTCTAAAGGAGTTCAAACATTGGTATGGTGGTTCTAGATGTCTAACATCGTCAATCAGTTTGTTTACAGTCCTCTAGGCTTGGTAACTCTTGCAGGAATAGGTATGATGTTAGGAGTTTTCTACGCTTACAAAAAAGTCAAGGATTCTGATATAAAGAAAGCAGATAAAGAGAAAGACATGTTTAAAACATATTATGAAGCTCTTAAGAAGCATGGGAACAACAGTAATCGTTTAATGATTAAAGACGGCACTGTTGTTGGCTATGTTAAGAAAGAGTTGAAGAAAAAGCAGAACAGATATTCAAAAGCTATTTTGAAGTATATTGGAAAAGATGAGGATTCTGAACAGGAGCTTGAGGAGAATGGGGTCTGTAAATTTCTTGTTTGTAGGAATAAGAAACTGCATAAAATTCTTTCAAAAATCCCGATTATCAAAAGAAAGTTTTCAGACATTTATTTGGTATCTGAAAACAATATAGATAGAGCTATAAACTCTATAGTTTTGAAAAACAGCGTTGCATTTGATAAAGTGGTCGGTGTTTGGGCTGACATGACTGCTAGCAGCATTTCAGATATTTACAACGTACATGGGCTTGATTTGTTGCGGCAAAACATGGAACAAAACAAGAACTTTGCTAAGAGAATGATGGCGCTTGACCCTGAAACTGCAAAACAGCAGATACTTATAGAAGAAGGATATAGGCAAAAATCAAACTATTATCAAAACAAGAAGAACCAAAGACACGGTTAGGAGAAGTTGTAGGTAAAATAAACAGTTTTTGCATGGATTTGGGTTAATTAACCCACCCTAATCTTGTTAAATCCTTTCTCAAAAATCGGTAAAGTCTGTTTTATCTTCTCCTTTCTTAGATAGTTTTTTAAGATATTTTATAGGCTGGTCTAATTTGTAATCTAGTTCTTTCGGTCTAAATTTTTCTCTGTAGCTTTTTGGAGGTTTTTCAACGTTCCATGTAGAAAAATAATCGGTTGAATAAACGTCTTTTCCTTTCTTATCTGTTTTAATGTACCTTCTTCCTGTAGCTTTTGCAACTCCTACATCTGTCATCCAAAGCCTGTAATGCGGTTTATCCCTTATTTTCTTATCAATTCTCTCGCTTTGAGGGTCAAGACCGATAAAACAGTTTTTAAGTACAGGTAAAACATTCAAAATCATTTTATAAGCTCTGTTCTCAATAGTATTATGTTTATAGGCGTTTGCTTGTTCTCCTAGCTCATCAGCTATAAGAATCTGTTTGATAGCTGGAAGTTCTTCTTTTTCATTAAAATTTGCTGTCATCGCGTTTAAAGCGTCTACAGGGTCGTACAAAATATTTTTTTGTTCAAAACTTCCGTTGCAGGCTTCTGTTATTTCATATAGTTCATAGGCTATTCTTAAAGCAGTCCAGCTTTTACCAGTTTGACTTTCTCCTGTTATAAGAACTACAGGAGCTAGTCCTTCCGCCATCCTATTATGTATAGCAGCTACAATGTTATGAACGCGTCTACCGTTTATTTCTGTTGCAGAATACCCATCCGAGCCTAAAGGAATCTTTTCAGTATTTGTTGACGGTATTTTAATTTCGTCAGGCTCAGGCTTTTTAAATGAATGCTTCATTTTTCAGAGTCCTTTTCAAGATATTTTTCTTCTTTGTTTTTCAAATCGCGTTCTAAAAAATCTGGATTGAACTTCCATTTCCCTGTCTGCTTTTTATAGCTTAAAGAAAGAAATCTTTTCTCTATTTCATAGTAAACAGAGTAATTTGCAAGAGTTTGGTAACTTATCCCGACGTCTGGGATTATCTGTTTTATTCTAAGGTAATCAGGGAACGTTATTTCTTCATCCTGTTCATCTGCTTTATCCTTAGCTTTTTTCATGTTCTCTAGTTTCTCAAGAATCCATGAAACTACTTTATTAATTTTTTCAGCGCGTCGTTCGGGCGGCATTTTATCAATTCTTTCGGTCTTTTTGTATATAAATTTCAGTATGGAGAAACAATCTCGGTTTTAAAATGGGTTATAGGTCAAATAAAGCGATTGTTTCTTTTATTCGAAGTGATACAGGCGGGAAAATCCGTTTCAAAGTAACAAAAGATTTATAACATAGTTGTAGGAAATATTAATACAACAGAGGTCGAAAACATGGGAATAACATCAACAGTAAAAGAAGCTGTAGCGCCAGCTATAGAAGGAGCAAAACTGCAGTTCAATGCAGGATACCATTACGGTAAACAAAAGGGTTTCACTAATGGTATCGGTATAGCTGGGCTTTTCTCAGGTCTTATAATGCTACTAATCTTTTCCTACGTAGCATCAGACCTAGGACCGACCATTATAGAGAACTTCAAGAACAACTCAATCGATGGAGTCGAGGGCAACCTCTTTTCTCTCGGTGGAGTGATAGCCGCTGCTGGAATTCTTTCAGGAGTTGGAGCGATGGTCGGAATGCATATTATGGACTAAAAGAAAGACTTAAAACGTCTTTCTTCCTTTCTTTTTTATTTTTATATATAAGAAACAACAAAAATTCTTTATGCGACATAGAAAACTAGGGAAAGTTCTTCTAATAGTTTTTATAATAGCTTCAACGACAGGATACTCAATAGCAAGAGAAATAAGCGTTGAAAAAACAGGGAATCAAGATTTAAAAACAATTCAGAGATTTACAGATACTATACAGAAAGAAACAGATTCAGGACTGGAAAAAACATATATCTATCAAGTAGATGAAAAAAGAACAGTGATACAAGAAAAAAAAGATGGTTCTTTAAAAGCAGTAATCAAACTTGAAAAAACAACGCTTTCAGAAATTCTTTCAGATAATTCAAAAACAGTTTCAGAAAAAACAGAGAAAATAAATGATGAAAAATATTTGATTGAAGGAGAAGAATTTGAAGAAGAAGATACAGAAAAACTTTTAGAAGAACTTGAAAAAACCCCTGTTAAAAACGTCAAAGGTAATGCAAAAGTACCAGAAAACAAAATAAATCCTTTTAAGGCTTTCTCAGTTACAATAAAAGATGGAGAAGTAGTTAAAAAAGGAAACAGGATAGAAACGAAAAACAAGATAAAGATAGGTTCGAACTCTTTAGAAATAAGTTTCGAAGAATCAAATGATATCGCTCCAACGGAAGAATATATACGAGACCTTGAAAAAATACCTGATACAGACCTTCTACTTGCAGCTTACGGAGCTTCTGATGATATAGGAGGGATAGCAACAGTTTATGAATCAAATCTATCAGTTAAAGAAGAAATAGGTAAAGATGACGATTATCTCGTGAGTGATTTATCTTATACAGAAGATGGAGATGGCGATAGGTACTTTTTAGCAGCAGGAACAACTTTTGGAGGTCCAGGACTTCATTTAGAGCTTTTCAGCCTAGATGAAAACAACAACATGGTTGAAGAAGACCATGTAACAGAGAGTTCAGCAAGCAGGTCAGGAGGGATTGAATCAATCCCTACAGAAAATCTGAATGTTGTAGGAATGCGAGAGGAAGGAGCAAGAATGTATAAGATATCAGACAGCGTAGAACTATCAAAAACAGATACTCAAGACTTTTCAGAAGATATTTACAGCGTTTCAATAACAGATGATGAACAGCTTTTCCTAAGAGGTTCATCAACAATATACAAGTACTCAATAAGCTTTACAAACAAAGATTTCGGTAGTGAAGAATGGACAAACGATGAAACAGATGCTATAGGAATGGCTGCAAACAATGAAAGAGTTTTAACAGGCGATACCGATTCTCTGCACAGTATATCAACAGAAAACGGGTCAATAATGGATTCAGAAACATACGACTCAGACCATTCAGTAAAAACTTATGAAGAAGATATAGGATTTATGATAGAAACAGACTCAGAAACAGCGGTTGCAGAACTTGTAAACCAAAATCTTTCAGTTAGAGAAACTTTCGAAACAAATTATGATGTTTTTAGAGCAGCAGAATATTCTCAAGAAAACAACTCTCTTTTCCTAGGTTTCGATAACTATCTAGAAAAATACAGCGTTGAGGAGCAAGAAGAAGAAACAACTTTTTTCAACAGTTCGAAACACCGTCCAGAAAACTATAACTTTTGGGATGGAGGACCATGGAGCGATGAAAACGATGGAAACAGCGGTAAAATACCTTTAAGAGCTGAAATAGAACTAGAAATACCTGATGGATACGATGAAGCAGTCCCAACGTTTTACGGATACCCGGAAGATTCGAGCGGGAATGCTTGTTTCGAAGATGAAATAGATAAATCAGGAACTCATAATGTTTCATGTAATCTTGAACTACCTCCGGACAGCTCAACAGGAGCTGTAGACTGGGAATACAATCTAGAAGTTTGTGTAAAGGATTCAACAAAAGAAAACAGCCCGATTTGTGAAAACACTGAAAACAAATCTTTCAGCGTTACAAACAACTCTTTAGAAATAGACTCAGAAATATCTGAACTTGAAGGGAACGACACAGTTATAGAAGAAACAAGTATAGACTTTTCAGTATTTATGCAGCATAATCCAGCGATTTCAGGGCTTCAAGAAGAAGATTTTTCAGGAATAGATACAAGTTTATTACATAAAAAACCAGGAGAATCCTTCGAAAACGTTGAACAGCTTTCAAGTCCTTTAAATCCTTATAATGAAACAGTAGAAACATCTTTAGAAGATTTAGATACAGGAACACATGAGATAAAAGTATCAGAATTATTTTGCTTTGATTTTGTAAATTCAGAAAACTGTACTGAATACAATAGCTCAGTATATGAGTTTGAAGTCAACATTACAGAAGAAGATGAAGACGTTGAATACAATCAGAAATTACCTTCAGATGGCTCTACAATAGAATATAAGACCTCAGAACCAGTTATAAACTGGACGTTTGACTTGAAAAGCAACGTAAAGGGAAACATTACCTACTATACGTCTGTAAATGATGAAAACAGTTTCAAAGAAGAATTTAAAGTTGAAAACATCGGTCCTGAAACAGAAGAAAAAGAATTTGTGTTCGATGAAACTTTAAAAGAAGGAGAAAATGGCGATACGATTTACTATTATTCTACTTTTGTTTCAGAAAACAATAAATCTTACAATGAATCAATTTACTCTTTCGAACTTGAAAGAATAGAAGAAGAAGAAACAATTTTAGAATTAACTTTATTAACAATAGCAGAGTTTTTTGATGTATCAATAGAAACAGCAGAAATTATTCTAGCACTAACTTTAACTATAGCCATTTCTGTATACGTTGCAGCAGCTATAAATACAGGATTAGCTATGTATATATCTGTATTAAGTTTAATATTATTTAGTTTTGTTGGCTGGATACCATCCGAACTAATATTATTACTTGCGACAATAGCTGCAGCAGTTGCAGCATTTGGATGGGTGGTTTAAATGGAAGAAACAAGTGGTTTAACAATAATAGCAGCTATTTTATTATTTTTAGCTATTTTAACAGTATTTACAAAACCTTTTGAAGAAATAGAAGAAGGAAAAGTAGTTTCAGCAAACAACATAACAGAATGCGAGGATTTGAACAGCAACAGTTCATTTACAGATACTATAAAATGTACATACAAAACTACAACTTCATACCTTGATATTACTAATTTAAATTCAGATTATGAAGTTCTTAATACTGTATACAAAGTTCTAGGAAGTATTTTGTTTTTGTATTTAGTCTTAAACATCGTAGTACCTTTACTGAGAGGATTGTTGAGCGGATAATATGTCAGGAGATAAATTAATAACAGCAACGGGTTTATTCCTATTATTGATGGCATTTGCTTCAAATATAGGAGAAATAGAATCAGCTTTATTGTTTGATTTCAGTAAAAGTCTTGCAGAAGTAGGTTCACCAACTGTAAAAATAGCTGAGATAGCCTTAACACTTATAGGTATAGGTATATTGTTTTGGGGTGTAAATGCTTATGTTGAATAGTTTAAATAGGAAAAGAAAAGGAACAGGATTCGTATATTTGATGGCATGGATTTTAGTAGTTTCAACACTATCATACGTTGTTCCAATTCTTTACAATAATGAATGGAATATTGATTTAACTGCACAAATAACAGGAAGCGTTCTAATAGGTACAACAATCTATTTGGCTTCATCCCTTCTTTTTGAGTAATTATTAAAGGATTTTAGAAACTTTTGATTTAATTAGATTTAATTATGTTGTTGTTACTAAATTGTAGAAGTTCCACATGAAATTTTTTGGATTAAGGGGTTGCGGAATCGCTCTTATCCTGTTTTTTGTAGAGTAGAAAGTCTAAAACGGGTAATTAAATATAATTATTACACCTTTGTTTCATGTGGAAACTGGTAATTGGATATGAGACCCTATTTAGGAGCTTTTATTTATTAAATATAATTTTTAATAAATATTTACAATAGTTGTTAGGGTTTCCTTTTCAGTTTTCCAAACCAGAAAAAAGTTATAACTTGTTATAACAAGTAATAATATTTAATTAAATAATTATTACATATAAAAAAGTTAGGGAACAATAAATAATTACAATGATTTCAAAAAGAAAAATAACAGAGGAAATGTTTCAAATCAGAACAATAAACCCTGTAAGCAAAGAATCTTGTACTTATCTTTTTGAAGAAGTTTCAGAAGACATTGTAAAGTTTAAAGCGAAAGATAAGACTTTTAGAAGTAAAACAGGAACTAAAATGTCTTGGATAAACTCAAAAACTGATTTGTATGGCTCGGATTTAACTAGTTCTGTTCGAGAAAAGCTTAAAGAACTAGGATACAAAAAAATAATCTATAACAAGGATTGATAGAATGGGAAAAACAACAACTACAATCAGCATTGAATCGGACCTTAAAGAAGAATTTTATGATACAGTTCCTGAGCGGAAAAGGTCTGATAAAATTGAGGAATTGATGAGAAGATACCTTGAAAGTCCTGTTTTTGAGACAGCAACTGATGTGGAAAGAGAGATTGAAGATGTTAGAAAAGAGATTAATCAGAAGAAGCTAAAAATTTCAGAGCTTGAACAGGATGTTGAGAATAAAAAAGAGAGGCTTGAGGAGTTGAAAGAGTTGAAGAAAGAACTTCGAAAAGAAAAATCTGATGAGGAAGATAAGAAACAAGTTCTTTTAGAACAGAAGCGGAAGCAATTAAAAAGAGAAAAAGAAACTCTTAAACGATATGAGAGAGATAGGAAACAGTATGAGAGCATGGATATAGATAACAAGGATAAAATCTTGAACAACATTGATTCAAGTATTGAAGAACAGAAAGAAACAATCAAAGAGTTGAAAAAAGAAATTCAAGAGCTTGAAAACTAGTTTTTTCCAGTTTTCAGGAGTTAATCGCTCTTGAAAGCTATTAGAGAGATTTTCGAATCTCTCAACACAAAAAAAGGTGAGAAAAATGGATTCAGAAAAAATTTCGACTACAAAAAAAGATATAAACAAAAAAGATTTTGAGAACTCAAAAAAACGGGCTTGTAAGGACATAAAAAAATCTGAAAGTGTTGTTTTCTCTATTTTAAATCGGAATATAACTGATTCGGATGAAACAATTCAAAGAGCAAAAGGAGGTATTTTAGGCAAATCAGAGGCTTCTGATGTTATTTTACATCTTTTCCAGGTTGTTGAGAGC
>JBMCFZ010000017.1:0-7431 GCA_048620055.1 archaeon
GGTAAAGGTACTTCGAACCTCAGTTATTCTAAACGGGAAGGATTAAAAAAAGGTTAAATAAGAGTATTTAAATTAATAACTCGAGTTAAGGTTAAAAAAAAGAAAAAAGGTGATTATTTTCAAGTACTTAGTTACATCCGCTTTACCCTATGGAAGTAATATACCTCATTTAGGGAACATCGTGGGATCCGTATTACCAGCTGATGTTTACTCACGTTTTCTAAAGATAGGCGGAAAGAAATGCAGATACGTGTGTGGTACAGATGCTAACGGAACCCCTATAGAAGTGGAAGCGAATAAACACGGTGAAGAACCCAGTGAATGGGTTGAAAAGAAACATAGAGAAATTAAAGATCTTTTTGATGAATTAAATTTGGATTTCGATGTTTATTCCAGCACAACTGAACAGATTCACGCTGATAAAACGATTGAGATCTATGAAAAATTAAAGGAAAATGGATACATATATAAGAAAGATATAGAGATACTTTACTGCCCAGAATGTGAGAATTCGCTTCCAGATAGATACGTGAGGGGAGAATGTCCAAAATGTGGAGCTGAAGGAGCAAAAGGAGACCAGTGTGATGAATGTGGATCTCTTTTCGATAAGCCCAACGAATTAGTAGATTACTACTGTTCAACCTGTAAATCTAAACCAGAGGAAAGGAAAAGTGAACATGTATTCTTCAAACTATCCGCTTTAGAAGATGAAATAAAGGAATTACTCGATGAAAAAAAAGATAAATGGCCAAATACAACCGTTAAAATAACGGAGAATCTGTTGAAAGAAGGATTAAGAGATAAAGACATATCTAGAGATATGGATTGGGGTATAGAGATACCTGATCAGCCGGGACAAGTTTTCTACGTTTGGATAGATGCACCGATTGGATACATAAGTTTCTCAAAGGAAATAGGAATAGAGGATTGGTGGAAAGATGAAGACACTAAATTAATTCAATTCATGGGAAAGGATAATGTCCCCTTCCACTCAGTTTACTTCCCAGCTACTTTAAAGGGAACTAGAGATGGATACATAGAACCTGAAGTCATAAAGGCATGTGAATTTCTAAATTACGGAGGAGGACAGTTTAGTAAGTCAAAAAATACTGGAGTGTACTTAGATGACGCCTTGGATATATATCCAGCCGATTACTGGAGGTACGCTTTGATAAAAATGTATCCAGGAAAAAGGGACAGAGAATTCAGTTGGGAAGAATTTAGGAAAATAATTAACCACGATTTGAACGACGTGGTGGGTAATTTTGTACACCGTACACTGACATTTACGGAGAAGTTCTTTGAAAGTAAAGTACCTGAACCTGATTTAAAGGAAAGAGATAAGAAGATGCTGGAAGCAATAGATGAAACCGAGGAAAAACTAAGAGATACCCTTCACCAAAAGATGGAGTTCAACAGAGCCATCGATGCAGTGGTTAATTTAGCGAGAAAAACAAACAAATACATAACAGATGAAGAACCATGGAAAAATAAAGAAAGACAAAAAGAAGTAACCTACACATCACTACAAGTTACAAAAGCATTATCAATATATTTAGAACCATTCATACCTGAAACAGCGGATAAAATCAAGAAATACCTAGGAATAAACCCAAGTAAAATAAAGGAAGCGAAGGAAGAACTTGAACCAGGACACGAGATACAGGGATACGAACCATTATTTGAAAAGATAAGTGAGAAAGAAGCTGAAAAATACAGGGAGAAATTCAAAGGAAAAGAAAATAAGGAGGTGGAAGAAATGAATAAAATACCGTTCGATCAATTCAAAAAACTCGATATAAAAACAGGTAGAATAAAGAAAGCTGAAGAGATAGAAAAATCAGATAACCTCTACAAGATAACTATAGATATAGGTGAAGAAGAAAGAACAGCAGTAGCGGGACTTAGAGAATACTACGAACTAGAAGAACTAAAAGATAAGGACGTAGTTGTAGTAACAAATTTAGAGCCTGCAGAGATAATGGGCGTAAAATCAGAGGCAATGGTCCTCGCGGCAGTAGAGGGAGACGAAGTATCTCTACTAAAAACAGATAAAGAAATGAATCCAGGCGTATCAGTGGAGTAAAAAACCATTAAATGATTAAAATGGCCGATATAGGAAGCTTTAAAGAAGAAAGGAAATACAAAGAGTTAAAGGAATATCTAAATGAGGAAAGAGAGAAAGAAGAAGAGGTATTTAAAGGTAAAAATAGTAATGAAGAGAAAAAACAGATGAAGGAAAAGACCTATAGAGAAGCTGAAAGAGCTAGATTAAAATATCTAAATGACCAATTAGGCCAAAAACTCAAAAAAAGAAATGTAGCTATCTTAATTCTATTAATAGTGATTCTTATATTACTGGGCCTGGGAATAAATCTACTTCTAGGTTAAGTTAAATAAAAATAAAAAAAAGAACAAATCACTGAGATGCTTATTAATCTCAGTTTTCTTCATCTTCGGAAGCGTATCTTCCCTTTGAATCTCTTTTCTTTCCTTCTTCATCGGACTTGTTTTTTTCTGAAAATTCTTCAGAAAGTTTTCCCTTCTCTACTTCTCTCTCTATGGTTTCATCAACAAGTCTCTTTAGGTAATCACTATCTCTTCTTGGTTTTCTTACTATCCCTTCACCTTCTGTTTGCCTCATGTAAAGCGCTAATGTAATTATTATTCCTATTAGTGCTCCTATTCCTAGTTGTATTGGAGCAAATCCACCTATTGCTAGTCCACCTACTCCTACTCCTATTTCATCTCCTCTGAATACTATTTCTCTGTCAGTTATTTCTATATCTTCTTTTAGTAGGCTTAGTTTAACGGTTTCTCTGCCAAAGTCTCCTTGAGTGTCAAATTCAAGTGTTTTTTGAATTGTTTCTCCACCGTCTATGTCGAATGTGTCTGCTCCTGAGACGTTCCAGTTTTCAGGCATTCCTTCTACTTCCCATTCTACGTCTTGTATGTCCATTAGTCCTCTATTTTCTATTTCGAAAGTTACTTTGTATCCTACTGTTTCATCATCTTCTACTAGTCCTCTCCATCTTAGGTCTCTTAATCTTAGTCTGCCTTTTACTGGAGGTGAATCAACTACGTTTACTATTACTTCTTCAGTTGCTCCTACTTTTTCTCCTGAAGCAGCTGTAACCTCGTAGATATATCTTCCGGTTGGGAAGTCATCTGGTACTTCTACTGTTACTGAAGCATCTCTTTGTTCCTCTGGATTGAGGAAGAAGTGATCTGAATATTCGGGACTTAATCTCGTGGAGATGTCTCCTGAGATTATTATGTTCTTTATCCTCTCATTACCTATGTTCTCTGCAACGAATTTTAATTCCTGTGTAGATCCCTGTGCAACTGTTATTTCTTCGTAAGAACCGTGTAGTTCCAGAGAATCCATTCCTTCAATTACTTTTACAGCTAGAAGCCTTTCTTTTCCATTTATGTATAGCGGAACATCGTATGTTCCTCTATCTTCTTTTGTAGTAGTTGCAAACAATTGAATCGTCTCTGTTTCACCAGGATCTAATGAAAATTCAGTTCCCGGCATTGGGGAAAAACTTATACTGAGTTCAGAGTCAATTACTTCTGCAGAAACATCTACTGTTTCAGTTCCCTCATTCGTAACATCCACTAAAAAGTGTGCTGTTCCTCCTGAAGTTACTTCTTTCACTTGATCTTCTACATCAATCCCCAGTGAAGATGCAGCTGCTGTAGCTGCTAAAACACTTGTCACAAGTATCGCTAAGAAAATGATCTTAATTGTCTTCGATCTAGTTATGGCTTTCACCATATTTTCTGGTTTGAAAGCATTTTTGAATCCACATTTGTTTGTTGTATTCATTTGTTTACACCTCAATAAAACATTATTACATTTTCGTGTTACTATTGGTTGGTAACAACATATTTAAAGGTTAGGGTTTTCATAATAATAGGCAGGGGAAAAAAGATTACCAGGATATTCAACACTAAAGATACTTGAAACCGGCACACTAATTATTTAAGGAAAGAATCCCTTATGGTGGTAGATATGGATAAAGATATGATAAGCGAACTTCAAAAAATCGGATTAAATGAATACGAATCAAAGGCATTCATAGCTCTGCTTAACGAAGATACCCTCACAGCAGGTAAAATAAGTAAGAAGGCAGATATACCTCGACCAAGGACATATGATGTGCTAGAATCCCTTGAAGATAAGGGAATGTGTTCCATACAACCAGGGAGACCCACCAAATACAAGGCAAACCCACTTGAAGAAGCAGTAGGTAACTTAAAAGAAAGAAAAAAGAAAGAACATGCAGAAGAACTTGAGAAAATCGATAAAGTGAAAAATAAGATTCAAAAAGAGCTTAAAAAAAGCCGAAAGACAAGAAAAAAAAGTAATGAAAATCCACATGACTTCCTGTGGTTCCTCAAAAATAAAGAGAAACTAAGTTCAAAGATAAAGAAATTGATTCAAGGAGCAAAAGAAGAGATAGTACTAGCCACGGATTCAGAAGACGCCTTAGAACATATAAAGGAATATGGGAAAGAGTTTCAAGAAGCTAAAAATAGAGGAACAAACATCAGGGTAATTACAGATGATACAGATGAGATAGAAAGAGCAATAGAGTTTGCAGAAGTACAAAAAGAAAACCATAAACACAGATTCATGACTATAGATGACCATTCAATACTATTTCTAACTCCAAAGAAAGATAAAGATAAAGAAGTTGGAGCATGGGTAAAATCACCCTTCTTTACAAAAGGATTAAAACATAAATTCAAAGAATAGCCCCTAATAAACATTAAAGTGTCAGACGGGGGCAGTTAACCCAAATATTTAATCATCGGTACGGAGAACCTCATAGGTTGTTCGCATCATCATCCAAAGAAATTATTCCACTCCATCCATAAATAACCCGACCATAAAGATATATTATTAGAAAAACATTATTGAACTTAAAATAATACTACTAATACACTTAGTAATGGACCGGTAGCCTAGTGGATAGGGCAACAGCCTCCTAAGCTGTAGATCGCGGGTTCAAATCCCGCCCGGCCCGCTTTCACACTTCACTTATTTAGTTTTAAATCACAGGAGAAGAACTCATCTACTTTGACTTAATAAAATAAAAGATTTATTGATAAAGATTTAATAAGAATAAGGATATTAATACCTACACGTCAACGGGGTCTTAGGGTAGCTCGGTATCCCCACTGGCTCCAGATACAATCCAGGAGCTCTGAGCAATTCATTTGCAATGATGTCCTATTGGTGTCAGGGGACACCAGTAGACGGGAGAAACCGTTCAAGACCAATTAGAAACGGTTCCCGAATTCAAATCTCCCAGACCCCATTTAGACGTATTTTTATTTGACGAGAAATATTTTAAGTGAATAAAATGCCATATGAACTGGAACTAGAGAAAATAAAGAAGAAGATAAAGGAATTAAATTCTGAGAAAATACTTGTACAGCTCCCTGAAGGACTGAAGACGAATTCAAAGAAAATAATAGACGAATTAAGAAAAGACAAGAACCTTGAAATTATTCTAGATGGAGAAACAGTTTACGGAGCATGTTGTATACCTAATGAAGATGAAAGAAAAAAATATGATTTGATAATACACTTCGGCCACACTGAATTAGTTCCAGCAGATAACGTTATCTATCTACCTGTTAAATCGAAGAAAAGTGTCAAAGAGATAACTGAAAAAGCCGGAAAGAAAGCAAAAGGAGAAAAAATAGGGATAACGACAACTACTCAACATCTCCACAAGTTAAAGGAAATGAAGGAAGCCGTAAAGAGATGTGGAAAGGAACCCGTGACCAGAGAAGAGGACGGATTTATCAAAGAAGGACAGGTTCTCGGATGTTGTTTCGTAGCAGCTACCGAAATTCAAGATGAAGTAGATTCATTCATATTCATAGGATCAGGTAAATTTCATCCTAAGGGAATAGCCAGCTCAACGAAGAAAAAAGTGATTCAAGGAAACCCTTACAACAATGAACTGGAGAAAGTAGAACCAGGAGAATGGGAAAAAGAAAAAGAGATAAGGAAAGATAAAGCGAGAAATGCTGAAAGCTTCGCAGTAATAGAAACTCCTCACCCAGGGCAAACCAGTAATAAAATAACTCAAGAGATTAAGAAGAAACTTATAGAGAAAGATAAAAAAGTTTACGTAATCAAAATGAATCAAATTACCCCTAATAAGATTAATCACTTACCTTTCGATGCATTCATCATAAATGCTTGTCCAAGAATAGTTTTAGATGACTGGAAGAACTACGAAAAACCCGTGCTACTATCAAAAGAAGTAGAGGAATTAATAGGATTCTAACTAGAAATTTCTAGTTACTAAAAATTTTATTCCCCTAAAGATCTACTTATTTTTATATACCCTGAAGCCTTACATAAACCAAAGAAAAACACGAGTGAAAAAAATGGATGGATTAACACCCCTAACTCTAAACTTCGCTATACTAATAGTGACCGCCACAATCTTCGTGATAATAGCGAAAAAAACCAAACAACCACCTCTAATCGCATATATATTCACAGGTGTAGCACTAGGACCCGTAATTCTAAACGTGGTAACTGAAACGGCATCAATCGAACTATTCTCAAAATTAGGACTAGGATTCCTATTATTCCTATTGGGTCTTGAGATGAAAATCAAGGACATAAGGAAGATACTTAAACCCATAATAAGAATATCTCTACTTCAGGTAATAATGCAAACATCATTAGCCTTCACAGTAGCATATCTATTGGGATTTCCATTAATGCATACCGCTGTAATATCACTTTGTACGATATTTGGATCTACTCCAATAATAGTAAAAGTATTAGCAGATCAAAATAAATTAAAAACTCTTCCAGGAAGAATAAACGTAGGGGTACTGATAATACAAGACATCATATTAGTTATATATCTGGCTCTATTCTCCACTGGAACCTTAACAAATCCAAGCATAATAGGATTCACTCTACTAAGAGTATTCTTAATGATAGGATTAATAGGACTACTAGTAATAGTTACTTCTCGTTACCTATTATCAGGGCTATTTGGAAGAGTAGCTGAAAACAAACACGCTTTCTTCATAATGGGGATAACTTGGGCATTCGCATTCATCACCTTAGGACACGTTTTAGGAGTTTCAATAGAAGTAGGAGCATTCCTAGCGGGACTGGGATTGGGTCAAATCCCTTTCCACAAAGAACTACAAGAAAGAACCAGGCCACTGACAAATTTCTTCTTAGTAATCTTCTTCGCATCAATAGGTCTTCAATTAACCGCTAATAGTTTATTCAAATACTGGAAAGAAGCAATTATAACTTCAGCCGTTTTAATGATAGGTAACTTCCTAATAATGTTCTACTTAATAGATAGAGAGAAATTCACACCAAGAACAAGTTTCCTTGGAAGCATAAACATGACGCAAGTAAGTGAATTC
>JBMCFZ010000018.1:0-7088 GCA_048620055.1 archaeon
GGTTGTATCGGAACAGGAATTATCAAAGGAAATAAAGATGAATCTACCCCCGGGAACACGTTTCAAAGACAAGATAGATCTAAATCTACGTAAACTTGAAAATGAAATAAAAGAAACATTGACTTAAGAGATTAACTTAGTTTAACCAAATATTTTTAGATGTTACTTGGAGAAAAGTCACTTATTCTTTCTTTAATTTTATCTATAGGCATTATCGTTTTAACTAAAGGTACTCCTTCAGCTTTAGCTATTTTCTTACCAACTTTATCCACTTCATTTACATTGTGAAGAACTATTAAAGAAGGTTTTAACTCCGTTACCCTTACAGCTACCAGTGGACTTCTTCCCATTGAAACATTTTGGAATATCAAAGCTCTTTCCGTCGTTGATCCGTAGATATTTATGAATCTATCACAAGGTAGTTCTACGATTGCTCTGAGTGAATCTATTAATGTACATCCGTATATATTTGACCCTTCCAGTTTTTCCTCTCCAACCACTACTTCTCCATCTATTACATCCTCTACAAATTGCTTTGAAGTCATTGAACCTGTTAAGCTAAGTATTTCATAAGGTTCTTCCATATCATCATCTTTACTTAATCTCTTAACTGTCCAACCTCCTTTTTCCTTATCTATTTCTATTATTGCTTTTACGAATCTCTGTATTATTCCTGTCCCTGGACTTTCCCTTCTATTTGACTCGTAGTCACTTATAGTGGAAGAAGTTACACCTAAATGATTGGCTAAGTCTGTCTGTGTTACTCCAAAAATCTCTCTCCATTTCTTTAGACTTGTACCGGGGCTTTCCGATAGTGTTATTTCTCCAGCTATCTTCAAAGGTAGTTTATCCATGTTTATTAATAGATATTCCATATTTAAATAATTAACGAATTTAACTTTGAAGGTTGTGGAAGAAAGTGTTTTGAGTTCATTTAATCAGTTTATTTCTTCTCATCTAAAAAACTAGTAAAATATCTAAAAGAACCTAAAAAATTAGAAAAAAAGGGAAAAGGGAAAGAGAGGGGAATTTGAGGGAAAGGGGAAGGGGGGATGGTTGGAGAGGCTTGTAAGTCAGGCTCACCCAGCCCGAAGAATGAGAGTTAATCTAACCTCTCCAGGGAAAAGGGGTATTATATATTCACTCATTTACCTTTAAAAGGGTTTTGGACGTTTACAGAAAATTCAATTTTACACGATTTTATTATACATTCGTGTAGCTCTAGTTTTAGTTTACCGATATGTGTTCAGAATTTCTGCATTACCTTCTTCCGTCGTTTTTTCTTCGAGCGGATTTAATAAATATTTAGTTTTTTATTCCAATGGAAAATTTATTATTACGTATTCTCCGACCGCTTCGACGTGTTGGAATGGAATTATTAGTCTTCCGTCTTTATTTGTATATTGTTCTGCTTTTCTTGGTACTGATTCTGGTTCTATTAGTATACTATCTATTCTGCCTGTTTTTTCGAAGTACGCGTCTATTACTTTACCTAGTTCCTTTCCATCGGATGTTATTGCTCTTTTTTTCCTGATTTTTTTTCCTAGTACTTGTCTCATTTTTGTCCCTCCACTACTATTATGTCTCTTACAGCTTTTACTTTTTCGAATGGTATCAAATTTTCTTTTACGAATTTCTTCGCTTGTTCTAGGTTTCTTTTTGGCATTGAAGAGATTTTTCCTTTTATTATATAAGTTATCTTTCCTTCTTCCGTGTTTATCACTACGTCTTTCGCTTCTCCTATGTGTTTGCTATCTGAATATATTTTTTTCCCTTTAATTTCGCTTATTTTATTCATGATTTTCACCGTTTTTAATTTAATTCTGTATTTTACAGGATGTCACTATATTTAAGGGATTGGGTTAACCCATAATTAAAAATAGGTTCTTCATTATTTCTTATAAGTAGTGGTTTTGAGGAACCTCAGTTATTGGTTCCTCCGAGTTTTCTTCTTTTAGTTTTATTTGTGATTTAAGCTGCTTTTTGTTGTGACTGCATTTCTTCGATTTTCTTCTGTGTTTTTTCTTTTCTATCTTCTATTTCTTCTTTTTGTTCTTCTAGTTCTTCTTTTTGTTCCTCTAGTTCTTTTTGAACTTCTTCTTTACTTTTCTCTACAAGTACGTTTCCCGCTGCTTTATATACTGATCCTTCTGCTTTTTCTACTTCTTTTATCGCTTGTTTTATTTGTTGTAGCTGCATTTCTATATTTCTTCCTTGAGACTGTAGAGCTTGTGTTTGTCTTTGCAGGTTTTGAGCTCTTTTAGCTAACTTTTGATTTTCTTCTGGCATTTTTGTACCTCCTGTAGTTTTAATTTTGCTTTCTTTATTAATCTGTTTTAATTTCTTGTACTATTGGCGCTCTTTGTTTTGTAAGTACTTTCTTACCGCATTTTGTACATTTAACTTCGGATATGTCTTCTATTTCTTTTCCACAGTAAAAGCATTTCCATGACATTTTTATTACCTCTTTTTGTTTTTATTCTTCATCTTCCGATTTAAGTTCTTCGGCTTTTTCTTTTGCTTTTTCTTTTCTTTTAACTATTCTTTCTACTTCTTTTCCGTCGGATGTTTTTGGTTTATACGCTCCTCCGGCTATTTTTGTTTTGCATTTGCTGCATTCCCATATGCCGTATCCTTTTCTTTTGAGGCTTTTTCTGTTGCATTGTGGGCATTCTTGTTTTTTTCTCTGTACTTCTTCTATTTTTTTTACTTTTTTCTTTAGGGGGGATCCGTATCTTGATCCGTATCTTGATGCTGCTCCTAGTTTGGTTTTAGCCATTTTTTTCACCTTCTTTGTTTTTCAGTGTTTTCAGAGGTTTTCTATTTGTTTTCTTGTTTCAGGTGCCTTTTTAACTGCTTCTTTTATTAATTTGTTTATCTCGTCTCTTTTAAATGCTCCTACTCCTCCTTTCTGTGATGCACATACGTTATCTTCGTCGTTTATATACACTGTTAGTCTTGCGTCTTTTGATTTTTCCTCGTTTAGTTCTGGGTCCAGTACTATTTCATCTCCTATTTTAGCAAATGTTTTAGCTACTGGTGTGTCTCTTGTTGGTAGTTCTCCCTGGAATTCATCTCTTATGATTTCTTCATCTTCGTATTTTGGAATTTTCGTGTTTTTTAGTGCTGCTACTGCTGCTATTGCTGAAGCATCTATCAAGTTACCGTCGTGGTCCATTGGGAAGATATCTACGAATACTGTCCAGATTTTTTCTCCTGGTTCTATGCATAGTTCTTCTGTTTTGACCATGTTGCTTTCTCTTATTCCTCTGTCTATTACTCTTGCTGCTTCTACTGTTTTTCCTCTTGGTGGTCCTGTTTCGAACATTGGTGAAGCTACTGGTGATAGTTCTATACTTGTTATTAATACACCGTCTTCTGGTGAGTCAGGATAAGGTGTTCCTATTCCTAGTTTTACTCCTGCTACTACTCTTGTATTTCCTAATTCAACCATTGCGCTTCCTTCTGCTCTTCCTAGGAAACCTGGTGTTATTTTCACTTCTCTTGACTCCATTTTTTCTCTTCCATCGAGTCTTTTTCCTTCTTTTAATTCTCTTAATACTCTATCTTTTTTTACGTCCCATATTAGTTCGTCTGATGACATTTTTATTCCTCCTCCTTTGCTTGTTCTATGTGTTCGTATTTTTCTTTTAGTGCTCTTTTTTGTTCTTCATAGACTTTCATGCATCCGTCTACTGCTAAGTCAACTGCTTCTTCGTATTCTTCTGGAGTTAAATCTCCATCCATTTGCATTAGTGTTATTTCGTCACTGTGTGGCATGTAGGCTATTGGTAGATCTGCTTGTCCTTCTTGATCTTCATCTTTGTTTAAATCAAGCACTACTTTATCTTCTATTTTTCCCGCTGCACAAGCTGGTATTGAGTCCTTCATTGGTATTCCTGCGTCTGCTAGTGCTACGGATGCTGCTGAAAGAGCTGCTACTCTTGTTCCTGCTGCTGCTTCTATTACTGTTGCGTATACATCTATTGTTGTGTTTGGGTAGTATTCTGTGAATACTGCTTTTTCCAGTGCTTCTGATGATACTTTACTTATTTCTTTGTCTCTTCTACTTGGCGCTGGATTTGCTCTGTCATCCACTGAGAACGGTGCTAATTTGTATTTGAATTGGATTCTTGCTTTGTATGGGCTTCTTTCGTGTCGAGGATAACATGTTCTTGGTCCGTGTACGGATGCTATTACTTTGTTTCCTCCCCATTCCATATAAGCTGATCCATCTGCTCTTTTTACATATCCTGCTATTATTTTCATTGGTCTCATTTCATCTGGTTTTCTTCCGTCAAGTCTTTTTCCTTTCTTCATTAATTTTTTTGTCTTTTTTGCCATTGTTAATCACTCCCTTGTTCTAGGTATTTTTTTATTTTTTCCGTTAGCCCTGTTTCGTGGGCTTGTTCTTCTATTTTTCTTGTGGCTTTTTCAGTTTCTCTGGAGTCTCCTCCTTTTATCCATATTCTTCCGTTGGCTCCTACAAATATTTTTGAGCCTGTTTTTTCTTTAATCATTGAGATCATTGAAGCGTTTTTTCCTATTACTCTTTCCGTGACCGCTGGATTTATCTCTATCATTGTTCCTCCGTAGAATTTTCTTCCATTTTGTATTGAAGGATCGTTTACTTCATCCACATTTTGTATCTCTACGCTCACTAGATCTTTAATTTCGTATTCTCCATCTGCTTCATCTGATGATAAGAATGCATCGTAAGGAGAGTTTAAGTCAACTACGTATCCTCCGTATTTTACGGATGATACTACTCCTATTACTTTATCTCTTTTTTGTGGTATGTACTTTGTTTTCAACGGTATTATTTTTCCTCTACCGTTGTTCTTGTACAACATTCCGTATCTTTTTGATCTTCTTTCGGTTTCTTCACCTTTCTTTTCTTCGTATGTTTCACCGTTCGATTTTTCTTCTATTTTTTCTCCCGGTATAACTATTTTCTTCATTTTTATCTTTCCTCCTTGTTTTTTGGTGTAAGGATTGTTTTTATTTTCTCTTTATCTCTTTCTTATTGAGAAGTATATCCCCAGTCTTTTCTTGATTTTAATTACTTTTTAATGTCTTTATTTGATTTTCTCCATGTGTTGCTTTGTTTACCTTGTCATATAATTTATCTTTGAATCCTGCTGGGATTTTTAAGACTGCTAAGTATGATCCGTCATTTTTCCATTCTTCTTTTTCTATTTTAAATGAGTGAAGTATGTTACTGGCTTTTGCAGCGTGTTCCGGCGGTATTTTTACCGCTATTCTTAGTTTCTCTATTTTTATCGGTATTTGTTTTGATATTTTATGAACTATTTCTTCTGCTTGTTCTTTTATTCCTTTGAATGCATCGAAGTGGTATCCTTCTTTTTCTATTGCTTTTTTTATTCTTTCTCTTGTATGTGGTCTGTTATTTTGTGGATCTATTGCGTTTCTTTTTATCCAGTCTATTACTTGTTTTCTTTTATTTTCTCTCATTTCTCTTTTTTGTTCGGTTGTCAGTTGTATTTCTCCTTTGTTTATTATTTTCTTCGCGATTTCATCGAAGTCCGTTGTTCCGAATGCTTTGTTTAGTTCTTTATCCGGTGCTTTTTTTCCTTTCTCTGCATCGTGGTATACATCTCTTGTTGCTACTACTTCATCTAGTTTTATGTCTTCTCCTTCTTTGAGGTCTCTTGATTTGTATGGATCTACGTATATCTCGTATCTTTCTCCTTCTCTTTTTATCCGTGCGATCACGGCATCTTCGAGTGATATCATGTGAAGTCTATCTTATTTTTTAATTTACTCCGCGTATTTCGATACTTCTTTTTCAGTTAATTTTTTGAATTCTTTATCTTTTTTGTCTACGCAGGCAATTTCAGCTATCTTTGGACTGAAATCATCTTTCAGTTCTTTGAGTGCTTTTAATACGAGTTTTACTGCTTCTTTCTTATTCATGCTCTCTTCGTAGTTTTCGTTTAGGAATTTCTCTATCTTATCTTCTCCTGTTCCTATTACTGTTGCTTTGTATGATACATATGCTCCCGATGGATCTGTTTTGTAGAGATGTGTTCCTGTGTTATCTGCTCCTGCTACTAGTAGTGAAACTCCGAATGGTCTGGTTCCTCCGTATTGTGTGTAACTTTGTTTTAAGTCGCACATTTCTTTTGTTAGTTGAGTTACATCCATTGGTTGATTGTAGTTGAGTTTTTCCGTTTGTGCTGATACTCTTCCATAATCTATTAGTTTTCTTCCGTCCGCTACTAATCCGCTTGTAGCTACTCCGACGTGTTCATCTATCTTGTGTATTTTTTCTATGGATTCTTTTTCCATTAATTCAGATGATATCCTTTTATCTATCCCTAAGATTACTCCTGATTTGTACTTTACTCCTATAGCTGTTGCTCCTCTTTTTATTGCTTCTTTTGCATATTCCACTTGGAATAGTCTTCCATCTGGACTGAATATAGTTATTGCTCGGTCGTATGCTGCTGGAGAAGATGTTTGTATTGGCATATTATGTTTCCTCCTTATCTTTTTAATTGGAAGGGGTACTCTTATCTTATTTTCCTTCCTTTTTAGTTATTTTTTAGTTGTTTTCGGGATTTTTTAAGTGTTCCGTGCACTTTTTCTACTGATATAAATGCTTTTTTGTTTTGTATGTTCTTAATTAGTGTTAACATTATTCTTACTTCTTGTTGTTTTTTATTGTTGGTTCTTAAAATACCTTTTTGTTGTTCCCGGTTGAAATCCATTAACCTTAAACTTGATTTCGCTATGTTCAGTGACCCTAGCTTTTCAAATGCTGATTTCCATATTTCTTTTATTAATTGTTCTCTGGTGAATTCTTGATTTGAACGGATTTTTATGATCATGTACCTGTTTTTCTCTTTCATTGTTGGTGGGAATGGTTTTTTATTCATTTTCGATCGTTTTTTATATTAATTATTTTTTCAACATTTTCAGAAACTGTTTTGAGTCCTTCTCCTTCTTTGTATTCTAATATTTGTGATATTGACGCGAGATCTCTTGGTTTCCTCATTTCAAATTTATCTTTTGCTCCGGTTGTGATTACCAGTGGGCATCTTCTTCTCTTCAAGATTTTTCCC
>JBMCFZ010000019.1:0-6996 GCA_048620055.1 archaeon
GGATTCAGGTTGGAGTGTCATAAAAAAGGAGATAAAGTAAAGCTATTCAGCCGTAGGTTGGACGATATGACTGATATGTTCCCCGAATTAGTGGAAGCAATAAAAAAGCTTGATCAGGATGAATTGATATTTGAAGGAGAAGCGATGAGTTATAATGAAGAAAAAGAAGAATTCAGGTCATTTCAAGAAACCATGCGAAGAAGAAGAAAATACGAAGTGGATGAAATGGCGGAGAAGTACCCGTTAAAATTATTCATATTTGACTTGATGTATGTAGATGGTGAGGATTACACGGAGAAATCTTACTTAGAGAGAAGAAAGAAATTGGAAGAGATACTATCTGAAAAAGAAGAAACTCTTAAACAAACTCTGAGAATAAGTGAAATGAAGATAACGAGTGACCCTAAAGAAGTAGAGAAATTATTCAAAGAAAATCTGTCCAAAGGACTTGAAGGAATAATAGCGAAGGATCCTGAAGCAAGTTACAAAGCAGGATCAAGGGGATGGAGATGGATAAAGCTTAAGAAAAGCTATGAAGGAGAATTAGCAGATACAATAGATTTACTGATAGTTGGTTACTACAAGGGAAAGGGATCTAGAACTAAGTTTGGATTCGGAGGATTCTTGGGATGCGTTTACAATAAAGAAAAGGATAGATTTGAAACAGTAGCTAAGGTTGGAACCGGGTTCACCGAAGAACAGATGAAGAAGTTCAGTGAGAAACTCGGTGAGATAAAGATAAGTGAAAAACCGGTTAGAGTGGATTCAAAGATAGAACCAGATCACTGGGTGGAACCACGTTATGTCGTAACTGTTAACGCTGATGAAATTACTAAGAGCCCTGAACACACTTGTGGTAAAGAAGGAAATGAGAAGGGATATGCTTTAAGATTCCCAAGGCTAGAGGGATGGATAAGGAAAGATAAAAATCCAGAGGATGCTACTACTGTGGAAGAAATAAAGAAAATGTATAGACTACAGTCAGAATAAAGAAATAAAGAGAAAAAAGTAAAAGAAAGTTTTTCAATTAATTCTCAATTGATTCTATTGAATAGTTCTCCCTAACATGTGTCCGGCTGCTTCGTCGAATATTGTTGGTAGGCATCCTGGGTCGTATGGGAAGTACATTACGTGTCCTCTTCCAAATGCTCCTTTTCTTTCTGCTATTCCTATGATTGTTTTTGTTTGGTTTGTTTCTTCGCTGATTCCGCTTATTACTGAGATTATGTCTCCTCCTCCTGTTCCCATTGTAACTGGGAGTGAGTTTATTCCTGCTATGCATTCTTCTCTTGTGTCTTCTATTTCTTGTAGGTCTACGCTGTATCCTACTCCTGCTCTTTCTACTATGTCGTGGTCTGTTGTTATGAATGAGAATGTTAGGTTCTTTTCTGGTGTGCTGGTTATTCTTTCCGGGTTCTCTATGTCGCTTCTTTTAACGTTTGGTGATATTCTTATTGGGAATGCTCCTGCTAGGTCTCCTACTTCCCATCCTATTACTTCTGGGTATTCAGAGTCTTGTATTGCTGCGTCTCCTATTAGTATTACTTTTCCTCCTCCTCTGATGTATCTTCCTATTTCTCCTTTTACTCTTGGTGAGAACTGTCTTTCTCCCGCTAGTATCACTAAGTCGAAGTCGTCTAGGACATCTTCTCCGGCAAATTCAAGGACTTCTAAGTCGCTCCATGTAGTTACCTCATATCTGTGATCAGCATCGAAGTAAGCTGCTAGGTAAGGTGCATCTATTTTTGCAGGTTCATTTGCGTTTTCAGCTCTTAGATCTCCTAATACCGCTACTCTTACCGGTCCTTGATCAAATAAATTTCCTAGGAAAGGTATTCCTGATATCCATCCCATTTTTGAAGCTATAACTATTCCTATTAATATCAATATTATCAGTGGAATTATTCCTTCCAAGTATTTCTTCCATCCTTCTTCTCTGTAATCGTATTCTCCCCATTCAGCCATTTTTTATTCACCTATTTTTATCCTAAGTATCTAATTGTATTTTTAAGTATAGTTGAAGAATGTGTTGGATGGTAAGCAAAGTATATTGCTCTTCCATCGACTCCCCATGTTCTTTCAACTATCCCTGGAGGAGTTTTATCGTAAACTCCTTCTTCAAATACTTTAATTTGTGATATTCTTGATGAACCTGGTCTTGTATTCATATTTACAAATGAAAAGTTCAATATATCGTCGCTGATGTCGTACTCCGTTCCATAATCCTTTATTATGTAGTGACCCATCGATATTGTTCTAAGTGAAACCATTTCTCCAGGATATCCTTTTTTTTCAACTGAACATGCTCCTGATCCTGGACAATCTACAGGTATGTATTTATTCATTCCGTGTTGCGTCCATCCGTCCACTTGAGGGTCTTCCGGGACCCTTGTTCCTGCTAATCCGTATAGAATTAAGTTTGCTCCTTCATCTAGATTAGTTGCTAAATGTTGTCTGAAATTTCCCGGTAAGTCACCTGGTTGTTCTCCCATGTGTTCCGTTAAGAAAAATATGTCGTACCCATCTAAGAATCCAGGGTGTTCAATTTTTTCAGCTTCTTCCATCGTTATAACGTCTAAATTCAATCCACTAATTCCCTCTAATTCATGTCTTAATACATCGTCTTCTCCAACTATCAATACATTAGTTACTTTAGAATCTCCTATTCCTGGAATGAAATTTAACCATCCCATCTGCCATGATAATACCCCTATAACTAAAACGAGTAGCAAAATAGGCACAGCTAATTCATATTTCTTTTTCCAGTTGCTTTTCTCCGGATACCCGCCGTAATCCATTTTAACATCTCGCCTATTGAATTTGCAATTATTCTTTTAACTGTTTATTCTTTAATCTTTTGGTGTTTATAAACTTTACTACAATACTTACATTGAAGACTCTTAGTTCCAGTTTTTTACAATGGAACTATGTACCTCATCATGTTGTAGACTATCATCTTACCTCTATCTACTTCCGGCCTGTAACCTATTTCCGGTGGGAAAGCGTAGTAAACCACGTTTCCAGGCCCTATTACTCCCGTTGGTTGGAAGGTTACTACCGCAGGATGACTTTCCTCCGCTTCTCCTTTACTTAGAGTAAATATTACTTCATTTCTCGGTATTCTCGTATGTGTTACCCTGGAGAAATCGGCTTCTCCGAAGTATATTTCATCGTGAACGAATCCCGATGCTAACATGTGATCTCCTGAAACAGGGTTTAAAAATAGGTTTTCTACCTCTGGATCTCCTTTTTGCATGTAATCTACACCTAGAACTTTGTAAGAGAAGTCAATTCCCGGTAATATTTCTTCTCCAGGTGTTTCTGATGGTCCTCTTTTCCATGGATTGGCTCTAGTTCCGCATACTTCATTTATTTCTTCTTTCATTTCTTCTTCGCTCATACTCGTCATATCTTCTTCTGGAGGTAGTTGAGCTTCTACTTCTTCTATACAGTTTGTTATTCCATCCGCATTTCTAACTTCGTAGGCTTTTTCTCCATTATCTTCACATAAATCCATTTCTTCCTGAATTGAATGATCTATTCTTATGAATTCCATGACTATCTCACTGTAATCTTTTCCACAGAGTCCCGCTTTTAAGTCAGTTGGATTGTCTAATTCTCCTCCCGTTCCACTTGTAATTGTTTCCCAGTCACCACATTGTTCGAATGTTTCATTGCCCTCTTCCATAGTGATTTTTCTCTTGTAGTGAATCTCTATTGGTCTATCTTGACTTGGATTTCCTCTGCATATATAGTCGTATTTTCCTAACTCCGTTCCCGCGTCTCCAACCCAGATTAATTTTCCTCCTTGCTGTACATAACGTGCGAAGGCTCGCATTGAATTTGTAGATATTTCTTTTGGACCTTCAACTATTACCACATCATACTGTTCCAGCATTCCAGCTGTTTGAACATTTCCAATTGGAATTATAACAGGGAACATTCCCTTTTCCTGTATTATTGCTTCTTGAAGTAATTGAGGATTACCTATGGCTCCTTCTCCTTCAATTATAGCTATCTTTGGTTCTCCAAATATACCGTAGTAAACACCACACATTCCTGGAACCGTATCACATCTCATGTATCCGAATTTAATCATAGTGATGAGTAGAATAAGTACGAGTAAAATTATAGCTATAACATGTGGAGCTATTTTTTTAATGTCTTCGTAAGCCATTTTTTAATCCCCTTTATCCTTTCATCTATCTTTTAATAGTTATTTGTATTTAATCTTTACAGTTATATGTAAAACCTTCAAGATTTATAAATAAATAGGTATATAAAAAAGATAGAGTCCTAAAGGTTGATTAAAATGAAAGGAATGAAAAAACAAGCACCTCAATCCGACAGCCCAAGCAGTACAGCAGGATTAATGCGTTTTTTCGATGTATCAGGAGGAGGACCTCAAATTTCTCCAGCTGTAGTCATAGGTGCCTGCATAGGAATAATAACCATAGTTATATTGATTGGTGCCATAGCGTAAGGAATTAATTAAGATCCTTTACGAAAAATTTATAGTACACTTATTACCCCTAATGAAAGGAGAACTATAGCCAATGCAGCAGTTAGAACACCTAGAGCCATCGGTAGAAACACATCTTTAAGATCCATTCCAAACAACCAAGCTACTAAGGACCCGGTGTAAACCCCTGAACCAGGTAAAGGAATTGCTACAAATATATAGATACCATAATTACCGTATTTATCCACATAAGGCTTTGAACGTTTCCTTAATCTCGATACGTACATTCCAACTATCCTCCACTTTTTAATAACTTTCCAAAAATAATTTAAGAATAAAAATAAGATAGGAATAAGAAGTATATTAGCAGATACAGATACCAAGGTTACAAGTAAAGGATTAAAACCAAGCGCTATACCAAAGGGAATAGAACCACGTAACTCTATACCCGGTAAAAAGGAAATGAATATGACCATTATCAATTCAGTTGAAATCACGTTAATCTAAAAAGTATTAAGTATATCCAAGTATTAATTAAAAACGGTTATTAACTATAAATTGAACTAAAAGGTGATTTTATGAAAGAACTCAGAGGAAGTATCGAAAAAGAATTACATGAAGAAAAACTTTATAGGATCAAAGCAGCTCCAAAACCCACTAAAGTAGCTGAAGCAATAGCAGTGACAAGAGAATTTGAAGGAAAAGCGCTAAGTTTATCCGAAATAGCTGAAATAGCTAACATAGCAAATCCAGGTAGAGAAGAAAGATCAAACGAAGACCAATACTCTTTAGATGAAATGAGGAAACACCCTGATTTAAGAGTAATATCCACACCAAAGGGATCATTCGTCAGATACGTAGGAGAATGAATAAATTCTCCTACTCCTCTCTAGAAAACTAACTTAATCTAAAAAATATTCAGAGAACACTGAACAGGTAAATGAGAAGGGTCCGTGGTCTAGTGGCATGACATCACCTTGACGTGGTGGAAATCGGGAGTTCAAATCTCCCCGGACCCATTTTCAAGATATTTACAGGAATATTAGGATCAATATGACAATATGTGTGATCGGAGGATACCCAAAAGGATACGATGAACCATTCCATAAAAAAACCACATCTGGAAGGAGACTGAGAAAAATAGCTGATAGAAACAACCTGGACCTAGAGTACTACGATCTCTGGGAAACTGAAGAGCAAGAAAATAGAGGGAAAGTACAAGAAGAGAAAATAGAGAAATTGAGAAGAAACACAAAAGGAAAACCCACCGTAGCCCTAGGTAAATACGTATACAAAAGGATAAAGAAACATCTAGACGTCACATATCTACCTCATCCAGCAGCAAGACAGAAGAAACATAGAGAAAAATTAGAAATAGGACTAATAAAAATATCTGAAGCAAATTCATAACCCATTCGAGCATTCACGAAAAATAAAAATAATTTTAAAGGGAAATTAGTTAAGCATGGAGAAACACGGTTACAAGGACCTAGCTCACATCTACGATACAATTAATCAAAACAAAGATTACTCTAGAGAAACCGATTTCCTGGAAAAAATATTTAGGGATAGAGAAGTTGAAACAATCCTAGATGTCGGATGTGGAACGGGAACCCACATGAAGCTACTGGAAGAAAAGGGATTCGAATGCAACGGAATAGATCTGAACAGAGAAATGCTTGAAGTGGCCAGAGAAAAAGTAAAAGGAGAACTAACCCAAGGAAACATGAAGAACTTTGATTTGAACAATAAATACGATGCAATAACCTGTTTATTCGCGGCTTTCAACCACTTAAAAAATTTGAAAGAAGTTGAAAAAGCATTAAAATGTTTTAAGAAACACTTAAATGAAGAAGGAGTTCTAATGATAGATTTACATAACCCTCAGAGAAATGGAAAGAAACACGAGAAATTCGGAGACATTGAATTAAAAATGAAATGGAGATACAACCCTGAAACGAGGAAAGAACACACTAAAGTAACATTCAAAGTTAAAGGGAAGAAAATAAAGGATGAACACACTTTGAGGATATATTCAATCGATGAGATGAAGGAAATTCTTGAAAGAACTGGTTTCTCCGTGCAAAAGATATACGAAAACTTCACCTCTAACCCCGCATCATCAAAATCGAAGAATATAGAGATACTTTCAAGAGTTTAAGTTACTTATAGGAATTTTTTCTGTGTGCAAGTAACTGATATAAAGGAAGATTATTTTAAAAATCCCATGTGGACTCTGTACATAATTAGATTGAATGATAATTCCCTGTACACAGGGATAACTAAAGATTTGAATAGAAGAATGAAACAACATAGTGAAGGGAAAGGAAGTAAATACGTTAGAACGAGGTTACCTTTGGAAGTGGTTCACATCGAAGAATACGAGAATAGGAGCGAAGCATCCAAAAGAGAAGCTGAAGTGAAGAAGATGAGTAAAGTAGAGAAAGAGAAGTTAGTGAATGGAGATTTCTATTATTGATTTAAAATAATAGAGGAACCCAGTAAAAGAAAGCTACGAGTATCAGGATCAATAC
>JBMCFZ010000020.1:0-6969 GCA_048620055.1 archaeon
AGCAAACTCAATAAGGTAATAAAATGAAGGTAAGAAGAAATAATAAAATAGAGAAACTAGCAGTACTCACGATTTTGATATTTTCAATAATGGTGCTGTTTGCTCCACTAATCAATGCTAGAAGCCAAGATCACTCAGAGATTGCAGAGGATCCAGTTGAAGGAATAGAAGAGGAAAATGAAGTTATAGAATTACCTATATTTGGAGAGGTAAAAGTAGAAGAGATGTCTCTACCTATACTTACAATTCTAATAGGGTTTGTAGACGGGTTTAATCCATGTTCACTTTGGTTAATCACTTTCCTACTCAGTATCGTGATATACACGGGATCAAGGAAAAAGGTCCTAGCTGTAGGACTCACATTCTTAGTGGTTACGGCAGCAGTATATGGACTATTCGTTATAGGAGTGTTCAATATATTCGCTTACATATCATATTTATTCTGGATACAGTTAATAGTAGGTTTATTTGCTCTTACATTTGCATTAGTTAATATAAAGGATTTCTTCTGGTACAAAAAAGGAATATCATTCACAATACCTGATAAATTCAAGCCAAAAATAATTAAGAACATAAGAGGGGTAATGACACATAATAACACCTTAGTAATGATGGCCGCAACAGCTGTAATGGCGGCAGGAGTGGCTCTAATGGAACTACCATGCACAGCAGGGTTCCCAGTCATATGGACGGGTATAGTAGCGGGAAGAGGAATACAAACAATGACAATGTTATTCATTGGATTACTCCTACTTTATTTATTAGTATACCTCTTAGTTGAATTAATAATATTTGGATCGATGGTAGTAACAATGAAGAGAACCAAGTTAGAGGAGAAACACGGCCGAGTACTCAAATTACTGGGAGGAATGTTAATGTTATTCCTAGCAATAACGATAATATTCGATCCGGGGCTACTGGAAAACATAACATCAACACTATATTTATTTGGAGGAGCAATAATAGCTACAGCGATTTTGAACTTAATTTATAAATACAGAACAGGTTCTAATAGCGGAGAATGCAAATCCTGTAAAATAGACGTGGACATTGAAGATATGAAACCTGGAAAAAGTGATGAAAATGACTGAAGATTTCCCTGAAGAACTCAAATACAATGAAGACTATTCATGGATAAAAAAAGGAGATGAAGAAACCATTTCTCTAGGGATAATTAAGCCCGCAGCGGACAGAATACAGGAATTCGTATTCATAGCGCTTCCAGAAAAAGGAGAAAAAATGCAGAAAGGAGAAACATATACATCACTGGAAGCAATGAAATGGTCGGGACATTTATCAAGTCCGATAACAGGAGAAATAATTGAAGTTAATCAAGAATTATTTCAAGAACCAAAGAAGATAAATCAAGATCCCTACAAAGAATGGATAGTTAAAATGAAGCTTGAGAACAAAGAAGAACTACAAGAACTCATGAATGCTGAACAAGCTGAAAAATGGTGGAGAGAAAAAGGAAAAAAATCTTAAAAAAGTGATAAAAATGAATCAAGATTACAAAGAGTTACAAGAAAAATACTTAAAATTGGTAAAAGGAAAAGGAACTCCCGTAGGGATAAAACTTCTTAAAGACAAAAAGAAAGCACCGAAAAAAGTAATATTCCCAAAAGAACAAAGAGCGCTATGCCAATACCTAAAAGAAGCAGCAACATATGAAAAAACAAGAGGGGTAACAAAAGAAAATCTTGGAGGATGTTTAATAGGCTCAAGGGTGCTGGGATTTCAAGAGATACCTGAAGAAATAGAGAAAAAATGGATAAAAGGATTTGGATATACTGAAGAAAGATTCAGACAACTAATGGATAAAATGAATAAAATAAAAATAGGTAAATACGAAGCAGCTATACTAGCACCTCTCAAAGAATTCAATGAACTGAAAATAGATCCAGAAGTAGTGATAACAACAATAAACACAGCTCAAGCCTATCTATTACTACAAGGAATATTTGACAAAACGGGAGAAAAAACATCATCAACAATGAATGGGCACGCCACATGTGAAACGATAGTGTCTGTTCAAGAAAAAGGAAAAACTTGGATATCAATACCGTGTGGAGGAACAAGAAGCCTTTCAGGAGTTCAAGATGATGAACTATGGATGGGTATGACCCCTGAGAAACTAGGGAAAGCACTTGAAAGGATGGAAGAAACAAACATAAAGTATCCATTAGCAGTTAATCAAATGGTAATAACACAGCCAAACCCAAAACATACGTTGACAAGCTTAATAACAGATGAAGAAGACTGAGAAAATGAAATTCAGGTTGCTAGAATCAAAACCGGTGGAAGACTCCTACAAAAAAATGGCAGTAGACGAAGCAATACTTAGAGCAGTGTCGAAACAAAGAGTGAAACCAACGCTAAGATTCTACAGATGGAACAAACCAGCAGTAGCTATAGGATACTTTCAATCAACAGAGAAAGAAGTAGATGTAGAAAAATGTAAGCAAGATAATGTGGAAATATTTAGAAGAATGACCGGAGGAGGAGCCGTATACAAAGATCCCGGTGGAGAACTAAATTACAGTGTAATAGCGCCTGAAACGATGGGAGAAATACCTAGTGATATACAAGAAACCTACAGGAAAATCAATAAATTCATAATATCAGCGTTAGAGGAACTAGGAATAAAAGCAAAGCACTCAGGAATAAACGACATAACTATAAACAATCAGAAAATATCTGGAAGCGCACAAACAAGAAAGAAAGGAACATTACTTCAACATGGAACTCTTTTACTTGATTTTAATCCCAATAAAATGATTAAATATCTTAAAATACCTATAGAGAAATCTAAAGATAAAACAACATCAAAAATAGAGGACAGAGTAACTACTTTAAAGCAAATAAAATCAAATCTAACAATGAATAGTCTTAAAGAGACTTTAAAACAGAATTTTGAGGAGGAATTTAACTGTGAATTAGTAAGGGAAGGATTAACAAAATGGGAAAGAGAAAAAGCAGATGAACTTCACAGGAAAAAATACTCAACCAAAGAATGGAATTACATGAAGTGAAAAAATGAAAACCGTAAATTATAAAGTACCAAATGGAAAGCTTCTTAAATTAAATTTAAAACTAAAAAAAGGCAAAATAGAAGAAATAAAAATAGAAGGAGATTTCTTTATTCATCCTGAGGAGAAAATCAAGCAAATAGAAAAATCACTGAAAGGAATTAAGGTAAATGAAGTAGAAGAAACAATAGAGAGATTGATTAAGGAAGAAGAAATAAAAATAATAGGTTTTAGTCCAAATGATTTGGAGAAAGCAATTTCTAGCCAAATGAACTAAAAGATAAGGGTTTAGGAGACATTTGGTGCTTTTTCTTCATTCTTTCCTTTCATTTCTACTTCTATTTCTAATTCTCTGTCTCCGTGTCCCTCGAAATCTATTTCTAGTTTCACTGGAGATCTGTATTTAAATGGTATTTTCCAGTTCTCTGTTTCTATCGTTACTTCATCTTTTTCCTTCATTTGTTCCCCTAGTGAAATGAGGAAGTCCGCTATATCTTCTCTTTCTAGGTACACTTCGTGCTCCATTTCTCCTTCAGTGACTAATTTTTTTTCTTTCTCTTTCTTGGACTTTATTTGAACCATTTTACATCACCAGTAAAACTTATATATCCTGGGATATATAAAGATTCTTAGGAATTTACTACTTACTAGAGGTGTTTGAATATGAATACATTAAAAATAATAGGATCGAAAACCCGTCTCAAGATACTTCACCATCTCTCAAAAAAAGATATGTACGTATCTGAGATAATGAAGGAAGTTGGATTGGACGGTAAAACTGCTAAACACCATTTAGATGTACTTGAAGAGAAAGGAATAGTGTCCACTGAAGAAAGAGATCGTAGGAAATACTACTCTTTGGAGAAAGAAGTATTAGTTAAGATTTCACCTTCTCCAAACAGAAGATATGTAGTTCAAATAAGGGATTCGAGTAATAAGGCCTAATAAAAAGAAATTCATGGTTAAAGAGAAATATTTAGGTTATCAGTCGTCATCGGTTTTTTTTAACCATCTCTTTATCTTTCTCTCTCTTTTTATCTTCTGATTCATTCTACGTGGGCTTCTCTTCGGTTTTTCTTTAGTCATATAGGTCACTTTTTAGTAATTCTTTGTATTCAAGAAGTTTCATGGTTTCAGTCTTTCCGTATCTCTTGGGAATAGGGTGCTTTCTCTCACGTTTCCAAGTTCAAGTATCTTCATGACTATCCTGGTTGGACTAACCGCGTATCCTCCATGAGGTGGACATCCATATTTGAACATATCTAAATAAAATTTATATTTCTCGGCTTCCATTCCTTTCTCTTTAATCTGTTTCATTAGTTTCTCGTGTCTGTGTTCTCTTTGTGCTCCCGTGGTTATCTCCAGCCCTTTAAACAGTAAATCAAAGCTCTTCGTTACTTCGAGATTGTTCTCCTTCTTCATGTGGTAGAAAGGTCTTTCTTCATATGGGAATTCAGTTAAGAAGACAAATTCATGGTTCTCTTTTTCATTTATGTATTTACCTATTTCTTTCTCTTCATTTGAACCTATTTCACTCGGTTTTTCTCCCTTTGAATTCTTTCTAAGTTCTTCCAGGGCTTCGTTCCAAGTTACTCGTGGGAAAGGTGTTTCGGGAACCTTTACTTCCACTCCAAATGTTTTATTTATCTCTTCTCCGTGTTTCTCCTTTACTTTCTTAAATATGTACTGTAGCCATTTTTCCTCGAACTTCATTACATCTTCTTCTGAATCGATGAATCCTAGTTCCACGTCGAACATTGTGAATTCAGTGTCGTGTCTCGATGTGTGTGATGGATTAGCTCTGAATACAGGTCCCTGTTCAAATACTTTCTCCATTCCCGATGCTACAGCCATTTGTTTATATATCTGTGGTGATTGAGCGAGATAAGCTTTCCTATCTTCAAAGTAATCCAATTCGAATAACTCTGCTCCTGTTTCACTTGCTATTGACATTAATTTAGGTGTATTTATTTCTATCAATCCATTTTCATAGCAGTATTCCTTCATCGCTCTTTCCACTGTATTGAGAACTTTGAATATGAGTAACTTATCAGGGTTTCTTAGATCCAAGTATCTCCAGTCGAGTCTCTTTGAAAGTGACGTGTTAACTTTATCTGAGAAATCTATTGGTAAGGAAGCCTCTGATTTATTAAGAATCTCTATTTCCTCGGGCTTTATCTCAATTCCTCCAGGTGCTTCTTCATTTAATTCTACTTTTCCAGTTGCGGATATAACTGATTCTTCAGTTAATTCCTTTACTTTTTCAAATAACTCGTCTCCAACTTCTTTCTTCTTAATTATTAATTGTATTTTTCCCTTTCTATCCCTCAGGATTAAGAAAATTATCTTACCCAAAGCTCTTTTTGTATCTATCCATCCTGAAACCTTTACTTTTTTCCCTGATTCTTCTGGAACTTCTTCCGTGTAAACTCTGTTCATTGATACACCTTCTTGTTTTCTAATTATTCCACGTTAATCTACAGCTTTCTTATAATCTCGAGGATATTTATAAATTTGGAGTTACGGGGAACTATAAAAACATTAAGTGAATTCGTTATATAGGGGATTTGAAATAAATGATTGAAGATGATTGAAATAGATAAGAACCTGAAAATAATGATAGCTACTTTCTTTATAGCTTTCTTAATCACTTTAATACCTTTTCCCGCTCAATTTACTCTTAATGCTAGGATAATGATAGCTATTGCATTCATAGCCGTCGTATTCTGGGTCACTGAATGTATTCCTATACCGGTCACGGCTTTATTAGTTATATTGATGCAGGGTTTGTTTGGAATCATGCCTTTCGCTGATTCCTTCTCATATATCGCTCACCCGGTTAATGCTTTAATTATAGCGGGATTTGTTATAGCTGGTTCACTGAAGAAATACGGTTTGGATAAGAGAATTGGTCTTAAAATCGTTTCATTCATGGGGGACAGTACCAATCAATTGGTTCTAGGTGTAATGATAGCTACAGCTTTCCTATCCATGTGGATCTCCAACACGGCTGCCACCGCCATAATGATTCCCATTGGGATAGGGGTACTTAAAAAAGCTTCTAACGGTAATCACGGGAATAATATGAGTAAAGTAATGGTTATTGGAACCGCTTTCGCTGCAAACATAGGTGGAATAGGGACCCCACTTGGAACTCCTCCGGTACCGATAACAATTGGTTTTCTAAATGAATTGGCAGGAATATCAATTTCTTTCTTCGATTGGATAGTTAGAGCAATTCCAATAGTAATTATATTGATTCCGGTCACTTGGAAACTACTAACAATTATCTATCCGCCTGAAATTAAAAAAGTTGAAGGAGGAATGAAGAGCGTGAAGAAAGAATTAATCGAGATGGGTAAATTTACTAAGAAACAGAAACACGTGGTTATTTTATTCATAATAGCTATCATCCTATGGTTTTTGGATTCACTTGGATTCATCTTACCATTACCTGAGAACTGGATATATTTAGCTTCCTTGATAATCGCCTTGATGTATGTTTTCCCAGGCGTAGGTGTTTTAAGTTGGAAAGAAGCTGAAAAGGAAATAAACTGGGGGATATTGATACTTATCGGTGGTGGATTAGCTCTAGGTTCAGGTTTACAGAAAGCAGGAGTCATAGAGATAATAGCAAGATATATGGAAAGCTTCTTAATTGGAACAAGTTTATTCACAGTGATAGCCGCAGTTGCCCTGATAACTGCTTTCAGCATAACTTTATTCTCAAGCTTAACAGCCACTTCAAGCACTTTCGTACCTGTGGCTATAGCTCTTGCAATGAAACTTGATTTGAGTCCTCTTCTCTTAGCCTTAGTCGCTGGAGTAGCTTCTTGTTTCGCCTTCCTCTTACCCGTTAACACTCCTCCCAACGCCATCTCTTACGATACTGGTTACTTCAAAACAACCTGAAAAAGTAATGGAGAAATTTATCCATTTA
>JBMCFZ010000021.1:0-6914 GCA_048620055.1 archaeon
GATTAAGGCAGGTTGGTTTTCTTTTAATAACTCCACCAACTTACCTTTTCCAGGAGAAATCCTGTTTTTGTCACTTTCTTCTATAATTTTGTAAGCGTCTTTACCACCTAGTTGGTATGCCAATTCACCCCAGAGTGTTCTTATTTTAATATCACCTCTTTTCTCACCTCCAGAAATATCAGGTTCTGTTCCCACAATTACTGCAATGTTAGTCTCGGGAACTGAATCCACTTTGCTTTCCTTAATAATCTCTTTAGCTTTATCTCTATCACTAAGTTCTTCAGGTGAATTGAAGAAATGATAGAGGGTTAGTAAAATATGACTTTTACCACCACCGAATCCGGTTTGAAGTCTTGAAACTCGGTTTCCTGTGTGTTCCCCGCTAAGGTTGTTAAGGGCCTGAAGTAAAGTTTTCTTTATAACCTTAGTCATATGTGTTTTTTTGTAAAATAGATTAGGATCATGATAAATTTCTGGCCCTTCTTTAGATAGAACTCTATTTAAATCAATCGCAAATGACTGTTCTGGAAATTCCCCTTTCCTTATATCCACGTGAGGTTCACAAACTTTCCACCACGATTCTAAATCAACCATATTTATTCACCACCATATTCATCAATCGAGGTTTGGAGTCTTTCTTCAAATTCTACTTGACCAGCATAATTTCCAAGTCCATGAAGCATCTGTTTTTCTTTTTTATCATCATCGGATCCTTGTTCGAGATTAGGAAGGGCCTCTGCAATTGCCTGAACGCTTCTCCAAAATTTTTCTTGAGGACAGTATTCTTCTATGAATACTTTAAGTTTATCCCTTTCCTCTCTTTTCCAAAGAATAGATGCTCTGTGAATTTTCTCTATCAACGGTAGATCATTACTTTCAGGTATTTTTGAAGGCTCATCTAGATTTCGTTTATGAGCAGGTATAACTTTTACATCTCCTCGTTTTGTCTCGATAATACCAAGATTTTCAAGTAGATCAAGATTTACATCGTTAACTTGAGCTAGTTTCTTAACTTCATCGAAATCTTCCTTCTCATTAGCAAAAGCCCATCGATATAGGATATAAAATCTAGTTTCATGATCGATAGCTCCCAGCTCAACATCACCTTCTAAGACCTTTGACAGTGCGTAATCGGAAACTATCCGCTGTGTTTTCTCAATCCATTTGCTAACTGGTACTTCCTCTCCAGATAGTCTTTTAACTTCATCATACTTTCCGAATATTTCAACGGCTGGACCAATCGCACTTACCAATAAATCAGCCCCTCTAATCCCACTTTCCCAGAAGTAATCGAGTCTGTTTGTTAGCTCTTCGTTTAGTTCCTCTTCAACCTCTGAGTAATAACCAGTTTCGTGAGTTCTTTTTTTTCTACATACAAAGTAAACTGAAGAGGCCAGCGACGCACTTCCCATGCTTCTTACACGATTCCTTTTTTCTGTGTGTAATGGCCAAGTGGCAGTCACCACTAAATCCGAAGATAGTAAGCTTCTTATCATTTGAGTCCATGCTTCCGTGCTTTTATGGGCAAAAACGATTGTAGTAATCCCATCTTCTTTGAGAACCCTATTTATTTCAGAAAATGCCTCCGTAAGTTTTTTCTCGAAAAAATCTTCTGCATCAGTAATTTTCTTATGGCGTCCTTTATCTTCTATTATCTCACCACTTTTAGGGGTCAAAGGTGTGGTAAAAGGTTTATTGTATACATCCCGTAAGGATCTTTTAAGCCAAACATAAAAGAAATCTGATAGAGCAGCGTAAGGTACGTTATCATAATATGGAGGGTCAGTTAGAACAGCATCAAATGTTTCATCATCATATGGGAGATTAGTAGCATCACCTAAATGAACTTCAGAGGAACCTAAAGTTCCAGAACATGTTTTTATTGCCCTAGGTAATAAATCTAATGCTGCTTTAAAACTTCCAGAATTTCCCTCTCCTATAATATTACTTTCAACAAAGTCCCATGCAATCGGAAGAGCGGATCTCCGATATAGGGGATTAGCTTTCTCCCCTCCTTTTTGCCAGGAGGACAAGTTACAATTATACTGAGCAACTTTATCCAAAGCAAATCCTAAGTAGGTTACGATTGCTTTGGTGTAGTCTTCATCTCCTTTTTTTTCTAAAATTTCTTTATAAACTTCATTTATTATTTTAGCAAAAGTTCCTATAGCTAACCTTTGTCTAGTATTAAAAAGCTGTTTCCACTGATTATATTCATACAAATTTACTCTTATTCCTAAAGTCCCTTCGGGTGGTAAGTTTTCATCTAGAACCCATTTCTCATCTAAATTTTGTAATTTTTCTTTTGCCTTTCTTGTTTTTTCAAAATCTTTTTCATTAGGTAATCTATATTTTTTACCGACTCCTTCCTTTTCCTCTACTACCACCATTAACTTATTTCCAAATCCAATATCTTTAGATAATTTCCTTGTTTTCTTTGCTTTGAAGCTACTACCGCAAGCAGGACAAGATACAGACCCTCTCCTAACAGTAGGTTCAATATTGTCTAAAATCTCATCAATTTCTCTAAGTTTAATTTTCTTTTTGCCATTTTCATTAATTATCTCTATGTCTTGTTCTTCATAGATAGATACATCTATACTTCCATCATTGTCACAGTCTATTTTGTAGACTGCTTCATGATTATCTTTATCGGATAACCAGAAAGATTTAATTAGTGGTATATCTAAATCGCAGTCAGGGTTTTGACATGGTAAAGTTCTAGCCCAAATATGATGTATTTCTTTTTCACCATAAACATCCTCTAATTCTCTGCTTGCTTTCTCAAATACCCAATCACCCCACTTATCAAGATCTTTTAAGAAATCACTATTTTCAATTCTACTATCAGACCATTTTTCTTTCTCGGGTTCATCAACTAAATCCGGAAAGGATAGAACTCCTAAATTAATCAAATAGGCTACTGGATTGTATTCTACCGCATGTGCTTCACATCCAATTCTTTTTGCTTCTAGAGGCATTGATCCAGCGCCACTAAAAGGATCCAATATTTTTGGAGGCTTTCCATCATTAGAGTCTGTTATTCTCTCTTTGGCTTTATTTAATAAATCCAAGTCATGTTTATTATCCCATTGAGCGAGTTTCTTAATAAATTCTAGATCATTATCTATGTGCTCTTCATCAAAAGGTATTAAGGAGGCATAGGCAGCCACTCTACTTGCAGCTAGCGGTCGCATTGCCCACCATCTATGCATGTTGGATAATCTTCCGTAGCTCTTATATTGTTCGCTTCTACATTCGTCTCCTAATTTTTCAAGGGGTATTTGCATTTCGATTAATCTTTTATCATCTTCTTCTAGCATAATCAAACCTCCTGCGCTACTTTCTTCCATTTATCACTACCAACCAAATAACGAACTACTTTTTTCGCATCTGGTTGTAAATTAGATGCGGGATTTTGAACTAAATGAAGTTTTGGGTTCGATTTAGTGTTTGTAACCACATATAACCAATATTCATCTTCTAATCTATTGGCTTTTGTCCATTCATTTTCTGTCAAAGAAACCTTTCCCTCTCCTGCTCTTCCCTTAACTTCTATATATCTTGTCTCTTCTTCACTGAGGGACCGTAAATCAAAACCTAGATTTTCTTTTTCTACTGATTCAGGTTCCCGACCCTGCTTCTTTTCATACTCTTTAGCCTTTTCTATTGCTATCTTTTCGACTTTCTCGTCCCTTGCCATCCCACCAAATTCTTTTCTTTCTTCTTCACTAGCTGGAATTACAAGAACAGTCCCAATAAATTCTGTGTCACCAGGGAGTATTCTCTTTGATTTTTCTAATTTTTTAATTTGCTCATCCCTTCTCTCAATTAGGTCTTTTCTTTTCTCTTCTTTTTGAAAAATAGCTACATCCATGTCTTCTCCTTTTTCAGTAGCCCTATCTTTAAAATCTTGGATTTCCTCTGAGAGTCTAGATATAGCACCATTTAGAGACTGTTTCATTGAGGGGAGCATGGTTTCTACTTTTTCTTTCTCTTGTTTCTTTATCTCATCTCGATAATCAGTTACTATATTGCTAAAAAACCAATTCTTTACTTCTTTCTCTACCTTTTCTATATCTTTTTCAATACCTAATTCAAGATTACTTCTATCAGCTGGTTTTAAATCATGTAAAATTCCATCACTTACCTGTCTTGTACCACGTTTCTTGTCATATCTTATGCAGAATATTTTTTCGCTAACCTTCTCAAGATTACTATTTTGTATTTCCTGCTTAATAAACCAAAGAAAATATGGTTCCTCTATATCAGGGTCAATAAACAGACCTCCATCATTCAAGCTATCTCCAAATTTTCTTTCTACATTTTTTAAGACCGTTTCAAAAAGTGGATGACCAGGAGCGATAAATTCAGCGTTGCTGTATTCTTCAGATTCCTCTTTATAAAATGTGAATTTAGTGTACTTTTTTTCGGGCTCTCTTATTTCAATTTCATCCTTCTTACATATCCTCCTTATATCCGCTGGGACCCAACTGATTCTCCATAATCCATCAGTTCTTTTCTCTACATTTCCCCCTAACTGTCTGTACGAGTTGATAAAGAATTTTTCAATATATTCTGGTGACAATCTCTTTTCTTTATTTTCCCGCAAATCTTCCTTTACCTGGCTCAAATCTATATGGTCAGTTGCCATCCCTTTATCTTTCGCTCTTTGAACAATTTCCTTAGCTTCTTGATCTATTTCATCAAATTCCATATCTATAGCTTCTTGATCTTTTACGCCAGAGATTGTATTTTGCATAAGTTCTCTAAGTTTAACACCCTCTGTAATTTCATTTATGACGTCAAAAACCCTATCTGATCCAATATCTTTTTTCATTTTCTCTAGTTTCAAAGATAATTTCTCTAATACATATCCCTCTCTGGTATTAGAAGCAACTAAATTGTAGATATGAACTGGATCCTCTTGGCCGTATCTATGAATCCGACCCATTCTTTGTTCTAACAGAGTAGGATTCCAAGGTAGATCATAATTGACCATTAGTCTGCATTGCCTATGGAGATTAATACCTTCACCAGCTGCTTCCGTAGCTATCAATATTTGGGGGCCATCCGGGCTGTTGAACTGTTGTTGTGCCCATAGTCTAGTTCCCGAGCTTGGATCTTTACTATCACCCATATTCATCCCCCCGTGAATAGTTATTGTATTATATCCCCAACTTTCTAGCTTTTCAACTAAAAAATCAAGAGTGTCTTTTGCCTCTGTAAAAATGAGTAATTTCTCATCTTTGAAAAAAGGCGTATCTTCCTTTTCACCCTTTAACAAGGTTCTCAGTTCTTTTAGTTTTTTTTCTTCTCTAGTTTTCATTATATGCTCTGCTTTTCTAACTAACCTTCCTAATGTGTCGATCTCCTTCTCAAGATCTGCTTTACCTTTGGACATTGTTAAGCGTTTAATCGCCCTTTCTTCCATATCCCATCTTTGTCTTTCTGCAATTTCTTCTAGTGTCTGTTGACCAGGTGAAAGTTGATCCTCTTGAATCTCTTTTAGCTGTTCAATATCTTCACTTAATTCCTCCAACCCTTCTTTTCTACGCTCAAAAGATTTTTTTGCTGCCGCTATGCTAGATGCAACTCTTCGTTGAAGGATCATTAATGCAAACTGCACATTTCTGTTATTTTTCTTCCATGCGTTTTGAAATTGTTCTTGGACGTATTCAGTTACATCTTCATAAAAATTCAGCTCTTCCCCTTCAATTTCATAGCTAACTGTATGTACAATTCTATCTTTGAATAAATCTTCTCCATGCAGATCCACCATATCCTCTTTCATCCTTCTTAAAAATACTGTTCCAGGTTCATCGCTATGGATTACATCTCTAGGTAGTTGATCTCCTGCAAAAAGATTCCTATCCATCAACTTTAGGAGTAATTGAAAATGGTCTCTATCTCCCTTATGAGGAGTTGCTGAGAGAAATAGGGTGTTAATTGATCTATCTCTAATGATTTCTGCAACTTTGTATCTTTCAGTTTTATCAGGTGAACTTTCGGAACCATAGCGGTAAGCCGATAGATGGTGTGCCTCATCAGCTATAAAGAGGTCCCACTGCATATCTTTCAAACTATCTCTTACGTAGTCCTGAATGGCAAAGGCCATGGAAATAATACAGAATTTATGTTTTTTCCAAGGATTTCCTACGCTATTTTTGATGTGGTCTTTACGAATAATAGTAAATTTCTCATCGAAAAGGTGTCCCAATTCTGACTGCCAATTAGCCATCAACTTGGCAGGTGCCATAACAAGACAATTTTTTATGATGCCTCTTTGTTTTAATTCTTTAAGAAGTAGGCCAGACATTATCGTTTTTCCTGCACCTGCATCATCAGCAAGAAAAAATCTAATTGGATTCAAATTAAGCATGTATTTATAAACGGCTTCCAATTGATGGGGGACTGGATCTATTTTACTTGAATTGAGAGCAAAATGTAAATCTCTATCAGCACCTATTTCTATTCTTTTCGCCTCAACGGCTTGCCGAAATTTTTTAGGATTGCTAGAAAATTGTAAAGATTCTTCTTTTTCCTGTATTTCTAGTTGATCTAAGTTATTTGGAAAAAAGATGTTTGAACCTGACTTACCAGAATTTATACCTTTCCAAAATATTCTCCTTCCGTCTCCGGTCTCCTTTAATGAAATTACCTCTACAGGTTCATCCCAATATGGTCCATTTAGTATGCTTCCTTCAGATAAATCCTGCTTATTTTTCTTATTCTCCATATATGTTTGTAAATTAATCTTCTTCTATTAGTTTTTTTGTGAATTATGGTTTTGTAGAAAACCTTCGTTGTTGATCTTCTCGATCTTATAGAAAAAATCAAAAATCTAGAAAATAAATATCTCAATAATTGAAAATAGGATCATAAAAAATCTATATTTTTAAATTTCAAAATTT
>JBMCFZ010000022.1:0-6874 GCA_048620055.1 archaeon
GAATTAATTTCTAGTAACATTTTAGTTGTAGGTTCTAATCCACCGGGCTCCAAGAAAGTGAATACAGCGCTAACAGCTATACCTGCACCAAGCATAATGAAGAAGTACTTAACACCTGTTACTAGTTCCTTCTTGATTTCTAGGTCTTTTTTTATTCCTAACTTCTCTTTCCAGTTTACTTCTTGTCTTCTGAGTACTACTAGTAGTATTAATCCTAGGTATAATGGAATGTTTTGATACATATATAATTTGTTTAGGTATAGGTATATAAATCATTAGGTTCATTAAATATATAGGTTGATAATATGAAAGATAAGTCAAAAAGACAATTTACAACAATAACCATAACAAGAGAAGTATATAATAGATTAAGTGAGTTAGGGGATGTAAACCATTCTTATAATGATGTATTGGAAAATATACTAGATGAATACGAGGGGAAAGATGGAAATCAATGAAACAATTGCTTTTATTATTGCTTTTATTCTGGTGATAGTTGTATTTTTAGTTTTAACGTTTGGAGTGGTATATGTACATCAATTAGTAGTTGATGAAGAAGACCAAAAAACCAATTTAAGTATCAAAGAAACAATGTCCTTAAAAAATAGGGAGACAGAAAACTATACCCTTGCAGAATACTTATCATATTGTTATAACCCCTTTTTCCCTAGATGTAGGGAAGTAAAATAGGTGTATTTAAGTGAATATGAAAATAAGGTGCTTAAATTGCATGGCAGTAATACTAGTGAAAAAAATAAAAAGAAATAAAATAAATAAATTCAAGTGCTTTAACTGTGGAGAAGAACTAGGAATACATCTAAATGGTGTTCCAGATATGATGGAAGGTTGCTGTGAAGAACATAATGCGGAAAGACAATACTGGAAAATACTCTGATATAAATGACAGATAAACTAATACAAGGAACAGATATAGATCAATCAGATAAAAAGATTCTACTAGATTTACTTAAAAGAATGTTTCTATCAGGCACGCTACTAGGAGTAATAGTTACTCCCGTTCTTTATTTAGATACCGGGAAAACTTTATACTTAAATCTATTTCTTGTTCTATTACTAGTTCTATTTGTATTAATACTGACTAATGTTATTCTAAGGAGGAGGATTGAAAAATGACTGTAGCAGATAACCCAGTGACAGTTATAATACTAGTTGCAGTTCTAACCTCTCTGGTAACTAGGTTAGTTAAAAAAACATTTACTGACCAAGAAAAAAGAAAGAGAATAAAAAAAGAAATGAAGCAACTGCAACAACAAGGCAAGTCACAAGAATCATTAGCAAAAGCACAGAAACTAATGATTGTTACTATGAAACAAAGTCTAGTAAGAGTAGTACCAATACTAATAATAGTATTTGCTTTAAGGCAGATATACTCTGGAACAGGAGTACTAATCACTGTATATGGAATTGGATTAACCTGGATATATCTATATCTAGCAACTTCAATATCGATAGGAATACTATTCAAGTTATTTACAAAAATCACTGGATACTAAACAAAAGAATTAAATAACCCAAACCCAATTAAAGATACAGGGTGTAAATGAATGCGGAAAAAAAATATACTAGGACTTATTCTCTTCATAACTGCATTCCCCATCTTTATGTATACCCTACCCCTAGCCCCTGAATACTTTAAAGTACTAGCAGGAGCAATAGTACTAACAATATTTACATACAGACTATATCGAATAAATAAAGACTACAAAAACCAGAAAAAACCTATAATACACTGGTTTGTATTCCTTGGAATGATAGTCCTAGGTTTATTATCCGTACTCTTGGCAGGGTATTTCCTATGGACAGCGCCACTGTACCTAAAAGGTACAGTGATAGGCACGGTTATACTGCTAGCGGCAACTAGGCTCTTACCTGAAGAACATGCTGGAGAAGAACTTCCTGTTTCTACCAAACAATATGTAAAACAGTATACCGTGCCGTTACTAATTCTCTTATTCTTCTTTGTTTCATTTCTCTATAGTGATAATCCATCACTAATGAAAAAACAAGGAGCAGTTTTAATAGGGTTTCTAGTTATATATAGAGCTTACAATATATACAAAGGAGGAAGAAAATGATTAAAAGAGAAGTAAGACCACATAAAATAGTGTTCAAAACAAACCAAGATAGAAGTACAGTAGGAATACATCTTGGTGTAGAGCCAGAAGACTTCATTGAAATACAAGTTGCTGACAAAGAATTCTTTGAATTAATTGATTTCCTAGAAGAAAAAGGATATATCAGAAAAACAAATAAACAGGAGGTGAACAGATGAACCTTAAAACACTGTTTATGGTTCCCATCGTAGTTATAGCAGGACTGATAGGAGCATCAATGTTATATGCAGGAGACGTATTAATGGGAGTGATATTCCTCTTTATAGCAGCGTTGCCAGTAATCCTACTTCTAAAAATGAGAGCACCAGAAGAAGAGAAGACACTGTATAAAAGGATAACAGAGTCACTGGAAAGTGTTCCAGATAATATGGACTACGGTAAACTAGTGCTAACAGGAATCAAGCCAGCAAGATATTTATATGTAGATCAGGGGAAAGAACGAGAAGAGCAAGAAGATAGGGAGATAAAAGCAGTAAAAGCACAGGCGGAGAAACTTCAACCTGATCGAAGAAAGCAAGATCAAGAACAAGATACAGATGAAAAAGCAGAAGGAAACGAGGACGAGGAACTAGAAAAACAGAAACTAGAAGTGATAGATAATGTAGAGAAAAAAGTAATACAACCAAAAAGAGTAATACAACCGACAAAAGTAGTAGGACAAATAAACAAGAAAGTATCCATAGAAGTGAAAATGCAAACAGGAGAAGGAGAACTAGGAGAAAAAGGAACAAAAGAAGAAAGCAAAGTCCTACATATCTTCCAAGTAATACAGAAAACAGGGATATTTTCCAAAAAAAGCTTTTATCTATATGTTTTCCATGATGAACTAATAGCACCAATACAGGAATCAGAAGATGTGATAGTAGAAGGAATAGATATCTTCCCAATAACAGATAAACACTATATAACAAGTACATCCCCAGGAAGAAAAGTCTCGGTATTCGTAGAAGACCTAGGACTACTCGGAAGCAGTAGAACACTACTAGACCATCTGGGAAGAATAACAAGAGAAACACTAAAAAGCAATATAGACCACCAAAGAAGAATGCAGATGGGAGGAAACATAATACAACTGGGAAAAGAAGGAGTGAAAAAAGCAGGAAAAGCAGGAATAAAAGGATACAAGCAATTAAAAAGTCAAAGCCAAAGAGATGAACCAGTGAATGAATATCGACAAGGACTATGAAATCAATATGGATAACGGGGTTATTTTTTCCCGTTCAACTTTTAATTTAAATGGAGGTGAAGAGAGTGCAGAGTCAGAAAAAATGCCCAAACTGCGGAGCCGAAGATGGAATAACATTTAAAATAGATATGGAAAAAGCCAGGCAAAAATTCAGCTCGACTAATCCACTTAAACTAAGAAAGGTGATTAAAAAGGCAATGAATAATCCAGTAAAATCAGACTGGATAGAACTAGAACCATGTAAAGAATGTGGAGCAGTACATGAAGATAAAATAGAAGAGGATGATGAAAATGGAGATAAATAAAGGAGTATTATATGCAGTGATAGTGATACTGTCAATAACAAACTTAGTGTTCCTCTATTCTTCTTACCAAGCAAACCTTTATCTACAAAGTTGTATAGATTACGTGGAAGATGAATGTGGTCAACATCCGTTCTTGGAAGAGCCACCTGAAGGAAATACAACTTTCCAAGGGTTAGAAACAGATGAGAGTAAGGAGGTGGATATATGGTACAAGAAGAATTTAAGTACGAGGAGATAGAGCCAGAGAAAAGAGTTCAAGAAGTAGATCCAAAAGAGCTAACAATCCAGGATATGCCTGATGACCCTGTTAAAGCACAATATAGATTTACACATTCACCATTGATCAATGAAATGCATAAACAGGAAATTAAGGAAAATAGAGAAATCAAAAATATTTTAGGGAAGAAGGGTAAGAACATGACTTCATTGTTCTTCAAGGATTTAGAATGGAGGATGAATAATGAGAAGAACTTTATAATTGTGGTATATGGAGAGACAGGAACGGGGAAATCAAGCATAGCACAAAGAATAGCGCTAGAAGCATACAGGTATCTACCAGAAGATAGAAAGAAGGATGCTGAGCTAGATGAATCTAACATAGCATTTACAAGAGACCAGTTACTAAATAGGTTACAGAGGGCTAGTCCAGGAGAAACAATGATATATGATGAAGATAAAAGCGAAAGCTATGGAATGGGAACACAGAGAGAACATGAACAAATGAAGAAAATAGAAGAAAGTGTAAGAGCAGAATCAATAAACTTTGTATTTTGCAGTCCAGACCCTAAAAACCATGAACAACATTACACTATAAGAGCCTTTGATGTAGATTATAACAATAAAGTTAATAGAGCAATCATTTATTACTCAGAAAAGGATCAGTGGAGAAGACCAATAGGAACACTTTACACCAAGAAGTGTTTCTACAAAGGCTACTTACAGAAGAAAAGAGATTATATACATGATATAAAGAAAAGCAGGTCAAGTGGAAAAACAATTAGCTACATAAAAGCAGCGAAAGAAGTGTATAATAAAAACGAGAATTTTCCGTATCGAAGTACTGATCAAAGTAAATTGTTGTTGAAACTAGAGTTTGGTGATTCTAGGTTTACAGAGAAAGAGTTGAATCATATTATTCATATAGCTAAACTATGGAAAAAAGGAGACCAAACTCCTGAAGGAACGCTTAAAAAAGCTAGACAGTCGAGTAGTTTAGATCATGTGGTGAGGAAATCATGAATAACTTTGAGAACTATGTGAATAGATTAATACAAAATCGTGATATAGAAGTAGAGCTTTCCCGGAGAAGTATAGTTGGAGATGTGCATTTGAGGAATATAGTGTATTCTAATAGTGATGTGGATAATGATCCTGTTACGATAGTGCTTAGATTAAGGAAGAGAGGATTACAGGATACGTATCTGACTCCGGAGATACGTAAGTTTAGGTGTATAATAGATCCAATTGAATAAAGGTGAGTAGATATGGAAGAAGTGGAAAAAGGAGATGTAGAAGGATATATATTAAGAAGGTTTATAGATATAGATACAAAAAGACCAAAGGCATATAGTCAAGCAACGCAGTGGGCATTAACTTTAGCAGAATTAAATCAAGATGAAGAAGCTTGGAAGAAAGTGATGCAGGAAAAACTAGATGTTTTTAGAGGATTAGATGTATATACGTTAGAGGAGATAGCGCAGCAAAGACGTAGTAATGACTATGTGCAGTTAAGGTTTGGTGAGGATGAACAGGAAAAGATAAGGGTATGGCAGTTGTATAGTCATTTAGATAATTATTATACGAAGATACTTAGAATTATATCTATTATGTATCAAGAAGGTAAGTTTGATGAATCATATATGATGAAAGACTTTAATAAACAGGATATTCAAATCCCTGAGCAAAGGGATTATAGAGAAATAACAAAAGATTAAAGGAGGTGAATATGATGGCGGACGAAATAACTTTGAATGAAAGTGACGGAAACAGACCAGTAGCAAAGAGCCTGGACGGAACAATAGCAATGTGGATACATGAAGACAAGAATGGAACACCATACCTGTCACTTCAGATAGGTGATATGTCTACAACAGTATATCCAACGAACAAAGAAGGAGAAACAGTATACGACGGAGAAAGAGATTAGAGAAAAGAGAGGGCTTTTTTGCCCTCTTATGTGGATAGGGTTGGAAGGAAAGAGGAGCGTTCAACTGAAAGGGAAAATTAGTACCGAGTAGATTGATGCCCTCTCCCTTCCTCCCTCACAAAACTTTTCAAAAACAAAATGTTTGAAAGAGAGAAAAATTGGAGGTGTAAATACATGCCTGTATATAGACAAGGATTGAGAAATCGAAGAGGAAGATTACCTTCACCATCAAGAATGGAAGAAGGAAGAATATCAAGAATAGTACATTCAGCTAGAGAAAAACCAGAAGAACCGGCAGGGAGAACAGTATACAGAGTAATAAAAGGACTAAGTTATGGGGGGGAGAAATACGCATGGACAATTTATACATGGACAGAAGTAGCAGCTGACTCGAAGGATTCACCAAGAGTAAAAAGAGTTCTACACCGAGATTTAGCAAATAGGATTAACTCGATACAAAAAGAACTAGAAAGAGGATGGAAAAAGCGAAACTTTGGTTACTATAAAGCAGAAGGGGTGTTTGATTTGCTAAAACAACCAAGACGAGCGGATGAAGTAGTGAAATCACAAGTAGTGATGTGGGAAAATGGACAGGTAAAAGAACGAAGAGGAACACGGCCATTACCAGAAGAATTCCAAGGGGTGAACTGGATATGAGCATAGAAAATATCTTGACAATAGACCATGATGGTGGAATATACGAAAAAAACCCGAGGTTGCTGTACTGGGAACTTTACCGGGAGACCGGTAAGTTTCCAGAAGTTAGAAGAAGTTCTAGTGGAAAAGGCTATCACTTCATAGTGAAAGGAATTTCACGCAAAAAAGTACGAGAACTGAGAGAAAAACATGATGATAAAAATAGACTAGAACTGGATAGGAGGACTGTGAATAAACCAAAACAGGTGCTATGGGATCATAAAGAATTAAGGGATGGTAGGGTTTTTCCAGCTACTTACCTGAAAAATATGTATTGTATCGAGAAAGTGAGGGAGGTTTGTAGATGGCGGAAAACCAAGTAAATGAAGAGATAAACAAGCATTATTTGTATAATGTTGAAAGACAAAGAGCAATAAGAGAAAATCCAACTGACAGATATAAATAC
>JBMCFZ010000023.1:0-6823 GCA_048620055.1 archaeon
GCTATTATCTTACTGTTTTTGAATGATTCTCTCATTTTTTTGAGTATTATCTCTCCGTATTCCTCCGGAGTCCATTTGAATTCTTTTCCTTCTTCTTTAAATTTTTCTTCGGCTTTTTGGCCCATTGACTTTGTTTTTGAATCGGGATAATGTTTTTTTAGTTGTTTTTCGGTTGGTTTGGTTAGCTTCATTCCTATTATTTCAAGTCCTGTTCTTTCAAATCTTCCTATGACTTCTCCAATTATATTTCTTTTTACTCCGTCGGGTTTAATCAGTATTAGGGCTTCATTTTCCATTTTTACTCGTCCATTTTACTTTCTTTGGATCTCTTCCGAGTTTTCTGTGATTCTTTTCACATTTGCTCGAGCAGTATGGAAATCTTTTTCCGTCCGAGGTTATGTAAATTTTTCCTTTTCCTTCCGGTATTTTTTCTCCGCAGAAACTGCAGTTCATTTTGTTCACCTTACTTGTATTTTTCTAGCTTCTTCTGTGTCTTTCAGTTGCAGTATATCTCCTTTTTGTATTGGTCCTTTGACGTTTCTTATTTTAATTCTGTTTTTTTCTCTTCCTTCGAGTATCTTCGCCCTTACTTGATTGATTCCGCCTTGTACTCCTGTTCTTCCTATTATTTCAACTATTTCTGCTTTTACAGCTTTTTTCGCCATTTTAATCACTTTTTGTTTTTTTCCTATAGTTCCGTTTTAAGTTTCCCCATTTTCTTTTTCGGTCGTCTCCTTTTAGGGTTCCCCATTTACTCATTCTTTCACCTTTTTTCATTCTTTTTTGAGTTCTTCTATTTTTCCTTTTATTTTTTCAATTTCCTTTTTTGATTCTCCTGCTTTGGTTATTGCTATTGCGCTTGAACCTACATTTATTCCGCTTGCTAGTCCTAGTTCTTTTTGTGATGGTACATATGTGTATGGTATTTCTTTTTCTTTTGATAATATTGGTATGTGTGCTACTATCTCAGGTGGTTTTATATCTGTTGCTATTATAACTAGCTCCGCGTTTTTTCTTTCTAGCGCTTTTGTCACTTCGTTTACTCCTTGCTTTATCTTTCCTGTATCTCTTGCTTTTTCTACTGCTTCGTAGATTTGTTTTGATAGTTCTTCTGGAACTTCAAAGTCTTGATATGGTGCTGTCATTTACTTTCACCTCGCTTTGTCATTGGTTTTTTCTCTTTATTTATGAGAATTATACATCTGTCTTTGAATTGTATATTATTTTTCAAGCTCGAACTATAAAAACGTTTCAGAGGAATTTGGGTTGAGGAGTCTCTAATTAGTTTGGAGAGAGATTACAATAACTGATTCTATGTAGAGATTCACTGATAAAACAAGAATAATGAGATATTTGTTGAATATATTATCACATATTTTCACCCAAAACCTTTATAAAGTAGAAAAAAGATAATATATGTATGCGAATTTTGTGTACCTTTGGGTGAGCCTTCCTCCCCCTGGAATATGGGGGAGGCGAATTCTCTCTCAAAGAGTAATATTCAAACAGAGGTGAAAAAATGGAACTAGATGAAAAAGATAAAAAAATAATTAGGGAAATAATGAAAAGCCCAAAAATAACGGATAGCGAACTAGCTGAAAAGATAGGGCTGTCTAGATCAGGGGCCGCTAAAAGAAGAAATAAACTTGAGGAGAATAATGAAATACAGTACTACGCAGCGCCAAACTTGAAAGAAGCTTCTTCCAAATCTATCGCTGGTAGATTTACATTTCCCAGTGATATTAGTTTTGAAGAAACCGTTGAGATGGCCGAGAAATTTTCCAAGAGAGGAGAAATCATTAACTGCTTAGTAAGGGAATCAGGGCAAGGTAAATGGCATCTGTCATTCATAGCGCTAGCTGATGAACTTGAAAGTAAAAAAGAAACAAAAAAGAAGACTCAGGAGTGGATGCAAGAAATCAGAGAACTATCCGGAAAAGAAAAAATAGGGATAAGTATGAGTGATTTAGTCACTCACTTTGTAAAAATGCTTGGGCAGGAGATTTAGCTTTGGAATTAATGTAAGATTTTTATTAGTTTATCTTGACTTGATAAATGAAATTCAGGTATCAGAGGTAATTATTGTGAAGAGAGTTAAAGATCAGTGGAATGATTTAGAGGAAATTATTAGAGATATAGGTAATGATTCATTTTTCTCTTGTCCTATTACTTTACAATATTTTCTTAATAAAGGTATTAGTGAACTTTACATATCTAATGATGGGTTAATAGTTAAAAATAATTGGGATTTTGGAGATGATTATAGAATATTATTTCAAAAGAATGATTCTCTAGCTAAAGAACTTGAAGAGAAGAATCCCTTTCATTTGGGTTATAGTTTTCTATCTTTTTCCAAGGGAAAATCTTTTTATTCTGAAGAATTCATGTTTGATTTAGAAGAGTTGTCAAATCTAGAGGGATCGTGTTTCAAAAATGTTAGGAATTCTTACAATTCTTTCAAGAAAAATAATAAAGGTATAAAGATTTATAAAAAAAATGGAGAAATGGATACAAAAGAGAGGGTTAAAAAATTTTTGGAAAAATGGAAAAGGGAAAAATTAAAGAGAGGTTACTCTACAGCTTCTATCGAAAGGGACTTGGGAATATTAGAAGGAGTTAAAGATAAAAAACATTATAAATCAATACTTTCCTTGGACGGGAAAGTTACAGGTCTTTTAGTATCTATTAGACATCCTAATAATTCTGATTTATGTGTAAACTTAATTAGAAAATCAATTCCATCTGCTAAATACGCTGAGGAATACCTTCAAGTTGAACATAGTAAGAGAATGATTAAAAAAGGAATGAGTTTTGCTAATGATGCACCATCTGCTTCCAAAAGCAGTGCTAGATTTAAAGAAAAATTCCAAAATCCTAATGTCTCTAATAAAAAGTTTTTTCATAGTACTCTGTACTGTAAAAATAAGGAAAAGATGACTTTGAGAAGAATGGTTAATTATCCTGTTTTATGATTTTCACTCGTGGTTGATTTCTTCCATTATGTTTTCTATTGTTTCTGGTTTTATCCCTATTTTCTTTCCTTCCCTTTCTATTTCTCTTTCTATTTGTTCCTTTTCCATTCCTTTTTTTTCGAGTACTCCTATTAGTTCTTTTATTACTTCTATTCTGTCTGGTTCTTTTTCTTCTGGGAACTCTATTTTTTGATGTTCTTCTTCTTTTTCCCTGGTTTTCAGCATTTCTTCGTCGTGTTTTTCTTTTTCTTTTTTACTCAGTTTCTTCTCTTCCGGTTCTTTTACTTCTATTACTCCTCCTGCTTTTTTGATTAGTTGTCTTGCTCTGTATTCTTTGAATTCTTCATTACCTGTTTTCAGATCTTCCTTTATTTCCTCTTTAATTTCAAATGATTTTTTCCCTTCTTTTAACTCGCTTTTTATCTTATTCATGTGTTTTTGTATTCCTTTTTGGTATTTTATTATGTCATCTGCTCTGTTTTTTCTAAATTCATATTTCTCAATGAATTTCTCTTTGATTTCCTCTTCTTCCATTCCTTTTTCTTTCATCTCTTTGATTTCTTCTGCGTATCTATCTTTTATTTCTGTTTCTATTTTCCTCGCTTGGTAGTTGCTCAGTCCTGTTAACCATGCTCTTTTTCCCGGTATTCCTTTACCGTAGTGGCTTAGTTTTCTTTTGACTGCTTTTTCAGCCATTTTCCTAGCTTCCTTTCTTTGTCTTTTCTTTAGGAATGGGTGTTTTTCTATTATTTCTTCTATTTCTTCTCTTAGGGATCTTTGTTGTCCTTTTAAGTCTCCTTGTCTTGAACTTAGTCTTTCAGAATCGTGTGTTTTTGCATATGCTCTGAATGCGTTGTCCATTCGTATGTATGTTTCTTTCAATTCATTTATTTTTCCATTGAATTCTTTTATGTATCTGTATCTTTTGAAGTAGTACCATACTGCTATCAGAATAGTTATTATGGTTGTAATTATTCCTGCTATTGCTAGAGGTGTTGACATCAACCATTCCGTTGTATCTGGATCCCATTTGTATTCTATATTTGTTTTCCCGGTTTCTTCTGATTCTATTTCTTCCATTGTTTTTCCCGCTGCGGTTAGTGTTATTAGTTGTTCTTCTCTTCCTAGGTCAATTTCCTCTGTTTCCCATATCTCTGTTTCCGGGTTGTAGGTTAATGTGTATTCCTGTTCCTCTATCTCTATGTAGTATTCTCCTTCAGTAACAGGGTCTCCATTCGGGTAAATTATTTCAGCTGTTATCCTATCATTTCTGGATACTCCTCTTTCCTCTAACCTTTCTTCATCTAATTTTATCTTTGGGGCTTGCATCTCCAGCGTAATTTCATTGGAGTATATTATTTCTCCGTACTCTATTTCAAAGTTTAGATTGTAATCGTCTCCTACGCTCATGTTTGTTGGTATCTTGTAGTTTTTCTCGTAGTGATCGTCAGCGGTTACTTCCATTTCTTCACCGTTTACCGTAACTTCTGGTTCGGTGAATTTTTCCTCTGTATCCTGACTCTCTACATATCCTTTTATTGTTAGGTTTTGTCCGGGGGACCCTGTTTTTGGAGTTGGTTGAGTTAATGTAAATTCAAGTGCTCCGGCTGGTCCTTCTATTGTTTTCTCTGTTTCTCCTGTGTTTTTATATGGGTCCTCTACATCTATAACTGCTCTGATTTCCGAGTCTCTACTTCTTACAGTATATCTTTCCTCTGGTCTGTATTCTCCGTTTTCTGCATGGGTTAAAGTAAGTTCTTCTTCTCCTTCTTCTCCTCTATCATCTATTATGAATAATTTGCCTTTGATTTCTTCCTGCGATTCTAAGTCTTCTACGGGTGTCCCATCAGGATATTCCGTATTTGCCCTTATTTGTATTTCTTCCCCTCCTTCTAGTCTTTCCGTGAGTTCTTCTCCTCCTTTAAAGAAATTTGCCTTTATATCTATTTTAATTGGCTTTAGATTTAGTGTTCTTGTTCTGGTGTATGTTCTTCTAGTTATCACTGTTCCCTTTGCTTCTATCGTTATGTGTTGTTCTAGTGGTTCATCGTACTCGGTTTCATATGTTTTTTCCCATATGTGTGGTTCTTCCCCTTGATCGAAGTCTCCTAGGGTATCGGATCTTACTTCGCTCACATCTTCGTGTGGTTCTCCTTCTACTCTTGTTTCTATTTTGAATTGAATTGTGTCTCCTCTTGTGTGGTTTTCATCGAAGTCCGGTTCTATTATTTCTATTTCTATTGGTGGTTCTTCAATTACTTCGATTGTTTTGCTGTCTGTTACTGTTTTTCCCGCGGCTTCTGCTGTGAATTCTATTGTCTGTGTTCCTGTTTTGCTTGGGTTGCATTTTCCCGTGAATCTCCCGTCACTATCTGGGTTTTCTAGAGTTTCTGAACATCCCGTTACTCCTGATGTGTCTACGTATCCTCCTTTAACTGGGTTTCCTTCTTCATCGGTTACTTTTGCTCTTAGATCCATCTCTGTGTCTACTGGATATTCTTCTCCCTCTTCCGGTTTTTCTATATCTATTTTTTCTGCGGGTGTATCCGTTTCAAAGGTCCATCCTAGGTCCGCGGTGTTTCCCGCTTTGTCCTTTGCTTCTACTTCTACTTCGTATTCCGTGGAGTAATCCAATGTTTCATCTAAGCTGTAGACAAGTGTTTCATCTCCATCCCAACTGATAGATCCATCTGCACCAGGAACATTGAAATTACTCTCAGTATAAGTCTGATTTATCCCACTCTCCCCACCATCAAACTCTATCCTTATCTCATCAAGATCCACATCAACCCTATCCCCCACAGGACTCTTAGAAGAAATGGATGGCGGGGTTGTGTCAACGGTTACTGTTACTGGGTCTGAAAAGTTTCCGTCCATGAGGGTGCAACCATCACGAGAAGAGGATCGAACTTCATATGTGAAAGTGCCCTCATTTGTATTTACTATATAATTTGTATCTGGAGCATCTACATCTGCCTTTTTAGATCCACTTTCATATATCCTATAACAAAAGGCATTTTCTACTGAGGTCCAGTTAAGAATAAATTCTGTTTGGTTTTTTATAGTTCCGTCATCAGGTGAAATAATTTCAGGAGCACCTAATGCTATCCCTGTTCCAATAAGTAGGAAGAGCAAAGCTAAAGTAATCAATATTTTTTTATGGTTCATGAGTGACTTATAGGCATTTGTTTTTTATATTGGTTTAGTTATATTAGAATAAATCATTTTTGCAAAGTTTTATATAGGAAAAAAACCAAATGTATAAACGAGGGGATAAAGTGGATTCAATAAATTCATTTACTAAAAAAGCAATATTTTTAATTTTGGCAGTTGCACTTTTAACTCAAATTTCAATAGCTTCTGCTAATAGAAATGAATTTCTTAGAGAAAGTAATAATTCTTTATCAGATTGGAGTATAACTGTAGGTCACGATTATGAGGGTTGGCATTTTGAATCTTTCCCATTAGCGGATTCAGTATTAGTTGATATTAGAGAAGATTATTGTAATGCCTCAGGGGATTGGGAAGGAAGTTGTGATCTGGTATATTATTATAATTCCTCTAGGGAAGAAGATCCTTGGATGGTTTGGAATAGATCAAAAACCGATGATGAAAACGACATAACGACCTTAAGAGTAGGTATGGGTTATTGGGTCCATGTAGATAGTACAGGATATTCTGGAGAATGGGAAGGATCAGAAATAGATCCTATTAGAGGGGATGCAACATGGATAAAAGATAATTCTGGCTGGAATCTGCGAGGATGGACTTCTATCGATCAAAAAAATCTATCTAGTAAAACTCTCCCTGCGCTAAATGAAGAATGGGGTCAAAACTATACTGTCCAATGG
>JBMCFZ010000024.1:0-6816 GCA_048620055.1 archaeon
TGGAATAGGTGTATACCTTTAATTTGCTTTCTCTTTGTTTCTTCATTCTTCCAACTGACTTTATGTCTGTTGCAACCGTTCTCAGTGCTTTAGCTATGTCTCCTCCTGATCTCTGACTTTCTATTATGACCATTATTGCTTTTTTTGTCAAGTAACTTGGGTTTCTTTCTATGAATTTTTTCATTGCATCTTCGAATGACACTCCCCAACTTATTTGGCTAGCTGTTCTCTCCATTTCAGTGGATAGAGTTCCGTAACTTCCTTTTGTAGATGACATGAGTGCTTGATTTAGCGTTAATCCACTTTCTATTGCTTCTGAAACATCTCTAAGGTAATCTGGCAGATATCTTTCTATGCTTCTAATTTTTCTGTATTCCCAGTATTTGTAAAATGTGTATGGTAGTCCTGTTAGCATTACTGCAATTACAGCTACAGTTTGAAAATAACCTGTTCCCACGAATAAGATAATGCTTATGGCTAATATTATCGCTCCGATTATAGTCATAACTAAAGCTATCTTTTGAGGTTTGTTTAGTTTTTTTACTTCTTTTTTAATTGTTTTTATTACGTTCTCCATTTTCATCATTTATTAGATTTTTATATTCCGGTCTCCGGTCTTGCTCCTTTTAACATCACTAGATATATTACCGAAGCTATAGGTATCAATATGTAGATTAATAAGATGAATATTTCCCTTAGAGACATTGGAAGACCACCCATTGTTCCCATTACGGTTATCATGATCACTGCGAGAATGGGGCCAGCTACAAATACAGTTGTGTAAATCTCAGCCATTATCTCTAGTGAATCTATGTATTCTCTTTGCTTGTCCTTTTGTTCTTCCATATATTGTTTTGACTTTCCGAATAAGTAGCTTCTAACATCTCCTCCTGTTTTTTCTATTGATACCAATCCCCATAACATATCCTTGAAGTTTGGCGAAGGTGTTTGTTTTGCTGCTTCAGAAATAGCTGTTATTGTATCATATCCAAATGCTTCTATGTTTCTATATATCCTTCTGCATTCATCAGATACTTTTCCATATTCCCCAAAATCTCCAATTGTTTGAAATACTTTATACATCGGTATTTCTGAACCTGCTATTGTAGCCATGTGTCCTGCTGCATATGGCATGTGTTTTTCCATATTTTCTCTCATTTTATCTAGTCTGTAAGATGGATATATTAAGAAAGCTAAGAATGTTCCTAGGATATAGCTTATTGTTATGATGGTCATTATCAATAGGAGTATTGCCCCTCCTATTCCTATTATTTCCGTGAAGATAAAGTAGAATAATGTTACTGCTAGTGGTGTTGTTAGCATTATTGTTAGTAGAGATGTGGAGATGTATTCTTCCGCTGTTACATATAATCTAGCTCTCTTTAGAGTTGGTTTCAATGGTTCCATTGATTCTGTGAACCAATCTATGTTGAGTAATCCTATTCTCTTCATTATTTTATATGCTAGTATTCTGTATGATTTTGGGAAGAAGAACATTTATTCTTCCACCTCTTCTTTCTTTATCTTACTCATAAGCCTCTCTGGTTCGCTTTGATACTGTGCTATTACTTCTCCAACTTCATGAAGGTTTTTTATATCGTTTTCTTGCATCCATTTGAGTACTGTGGCTCTCCTTTGTAGTTCTTCCCATATTTCTTCCCTTGGGATTCCTTTTTCTTCTTCTATCTCCTTCAATAGATAACTTTCTTCAGATACAAATTCAAATTTATCTTCTGAAGGTATATAGGAGAATAATTCATTCGTAATAGGTCTCCCTGTTTCCAAATCTATATCTACTACCTCTATGACCTTTTTTATTCTTCTCGCATCTATATCTCCAACTCTTGAAAATCCTAATATTAATATTACGTCTAAGTGCTGTATTAATCCAGGTGAAAGGCTTATTGGCTCTGTTTTAAGTCTGTTAATAACTGCTTGGACTGAATCTGCGTGCATAGTGGACAGCCCAGGGTGTCCAGTAGCCATACCTTGGAATAAATTGTACGCTTCTTCTCCTCTTACTTCTCCAACTATTAATTCATCTGGTCTTTCTCTTAATCCTGCTTTTACTAAGTCGAACATGGATACTTCTCCTTTCTTCGATCTTCCTTGTTGTCCTGTAGTGGTTGCTATTTTATTTATCCAATGTTCATGAGGTAATTGAATTTCAGGAGTATCTTCTATTGAAATTATTTTTTTATCTCTTGGTATGAACATGCTTAATGCGTTTAAAGTGGATGTTTTTCCGGTTGCTGTTCCACCTGATATTAGTAAAGAATTCTTATATTCTATCGTTGTCCATAAGTATGATCCTATTATTGCAGGTATTGTTCCAAAATTCATTAGATCTATTATTGTTAAAGGTTCTTCTGTGAATTTTCTTATTGTGAATGTTGATCCTTTCATCGATATTTCTTTTCCTGCTGAGTAAGTTGCTTGTAATCTGGATCCATCTGGCAGTGCTCCTTGTAGTAACGGTTCCGAAATAGATATGTGTTTTCCTGTTCTCTGTGCTAACTTCGTTACAAAGTTATCTAGTTTTTCATTATTTTTATAGACAATATTTGTTTTTATTGATCCGTATTGTTTGTGATAAATGTAAATAGGTATATTCACTCCATCACAGGATACATCTTCTATTGAAGGGTCATGCATTAATGGCTCTATCTTTTCTAGGCCTAGAAAGTCTCTGTATATATAGTAAAGTATTTTATTATATTGTTCTTGTGTTAAGTTTATTTCATAGTTTTTTATTATTCCTGCTAACTTACTTTTTAGATATTCTCTCATTTTCTTTCTTTCCGTTACCTCCATTAAATTTACGTCTAATAGATCTGTTAGTAGCTCTTTGACTCTTTTTAGTTTATCTTTTTCTTCTTGAGTTAAAGGTGGCTCTAATACATAGTATCTTAATCTTTCTTCTTCCTCATCCCAATGTAATCTGGCGTATGCCCATGGTTCTATTAGAGGGTACCTTTCATCTACATCCTGTAATTTAGGTGGCTTCCATGATGGGCTTATTTTCTTTGTTTTTGCTTCGTAAGGAATTTGGAATAAATCTCCGGGCCCTCCTTTCACTTCTTGTAGTGGCTTTACTTCTTTTCCTTTGCGTCTTATTTTTCTGCTGACTTGTGGGAAATCCCATACTTCTGGCTCTCTTATTTTTTCTCCTTTCTTTCCCTTCACGAATCCTCCTTCTTCTGGAATTGATCCTTTTCTTCTCATTCTCTGAATTTCTGATATGGGTTTACTTTTAGTTCTTTTCGGTTTCCTAATTTCTTTAAATCTCCTTGTTTTTCTTTGGTCTTCTGGTTCTTCTGAAGGTTCATTAAGGGGTTCTATATCTATGGGTTTTCTTTCTTCTTTCTTTTCATATCTTTTTTGTATTTTATCAGCTGCTTTCTCGTGTTCTTTTGTTTCTCCAAGTTTTTTACCTGTTTTTTTCAGCAGATCTTTAAGGCCCATGTTTTTCATCCTCGTTTTCAAATTGTACAGTAATTAGCTATCTCCATATTTATTGTATCTTGATCTTCTTTTTCAAGCATTAAGCATCTTTCTCCTGGTATTATTTCTCCTGATGCATTTACTTTACCGCAGTCTAAATCAGTTAATCTTACACTGCTTTCCACGGGGGTTCTACCTGATACATTGACCAATACTCTTCCATCCCAGCAATTTAAAGATGTTCTATGTCCTCCTTCTATTCTGGGTATGTTTATCCTTTTCTTTAAAGTGGTATTGTGGTTTTGAATTGATTCTAAGCTTTTATGTATGTTTTCGTTTACATATTGAGATATTTGATTTGCTTTTTCTCTGTTTAAAGTTCTTCTAGCATTTTGAGCTTGTGCGTGGACTGTGAAGTAAGCGGTAACTAGTATGATTGCCATTATAGCATATCTTATTGAAACTGTAGCTGTTACAGGCGCCATGTTATCTTTTCCCTCAATCTAGAGACCATTATTTTTAATTTTGTTTTTTATAGTTCTCCAAGTGTTATATTAATAGAGAAATTAATAAATAGGTTTCCCTTTTTAGCCGTTCCCTATTCTCGGACAAATTAATTTCTTAGCAGAAATCTTCAATTTCTTAACAGAAATCTATTGAGATAACGGGATTTCCCTCGTAATTGATACCTTCTTTTCTCATTATTACGTTTGTTCTTGGTCCTCCTCTTCCTTTTATGCAGTTTCCTCTCCATTCTAATTCTACATTTGGATTACATAAAGTTAATATTGATGTTCCCGGTGCTCCCGTGGATCCAGCGTATATTTGAGAATATTCACCTATTTTACTTCCTATTATACCTGTCCTCTCCTCTAATATTCGGTTTTTTCCTTTTTCACATGTCATTGGAATGTATTCTATTTCTTCCGGTTCTTCGACTTCAAGTGTTAGTGCATTTAATGTAGGTGCGTTTTTAGTGTTTTCTACAGCTAACTTAGTACCTAATTGAAATTCTTCATGGCTTTCATCCCAAGTTAAATTGTATTCTTCTTCTCCATCAAGCTCTTGAGTTACCGTTTCTTCATCGTCTGTTCCAGGGGATCCTGTTACATTTATCGTTATGTTTTCGTTGTCTAATTCGTAATCTAAATTTTTTAGATTTGGTTGAGATTCAGTTAGTGTTACAGGCTCCATTTCCAGGTATCCGGGTGTGTGAGAATCAGTAGCTACTTCAATTTCTACTTCATCTACTTTTGGGTAATCTCCATTCACCAACATAACTTCAAACTGCCATTCATATCCTCTGATTCTATTCCCATCACCATCAATGAATTCTGATCCTGATATAGTTTCTCCCGTTTCCGTTGCATTCACCCAAATTGATTCCATCCAATCATCTTCTTCATCTTCTCTCCCTCTTACTCTGTATAGGATTTCCGTCTCTTCTGGAAGTTCACCTTCCCAATTTAAACTGCTTATATGGGGTTCTTGTTGCTCTATATCTGTTTCAAAGATCTTTGAGTTATAAGTACCACTATCTGAGATGTTCATAAAAGTTTGATTTGCCCAATCTATTTGCACTTCAGATTCATGCCCTGCACCTCCTTCGGAGTAGTATTGGAAAATAATTTCTATATTTTCTTTATCACTTACATTTATTTGATCGAACCATGTTTCCCAACTCTCCTCATTATGAGATTCATCTTCATGTAAGTGTTTTCCATCTGCATAGGCTCTTATTCTAGCTGACCTCATAAAAGGTTCTCCTGTTCCTAATAATCTGTACCTGTATCCTACAGTAATTTCGTCAAGGAATCTTACACTTCTTGTTTCGTTGTAAAAAGTTTCCCATTCGTTAGGTTGCCCTATTGTATTTGGAATTGAATCATTGTGATAGATTGCTTCTTCAGAGAGAAGAGCTAGGGATTCATTCTCTAATTCGGTATAGCTAAAATTTCCGTTTTCCCATTCTTCTTGAGTACTAACGATGAATTCATCTGATTCACTTTTCAAAGAAACTTCTCCGTCTTTTATTGAAATATTTTCTTTTCCTATATTATTTTCCCAGTCGCTCTGAGTTTCCCAAGTGTATCTAGGCCTGTTTATTTCATCTGGTCTAGGTATGTGACCTATTATCGCCGCACCTTGACGGAAATTGAAAACAATTTTATCATTTTCTTCATCTAGCCTAATATTCCCTTCAGGCATATGCATACTAAATGATTTTTGAGAACCTATTTCACCGTGAACTACATTTCTAAATGCATAATCAAGACTTTCCATTTGATTGACCAGGTTTATTGCTTTAGGACCTTCCCCAAGCCTATTTATATGTGGATAAGCCCAGAAGTAAGCTGCTGAAGTAGTTATAACTACTATTCCCACTAGTAAAACATATGAGATTACGGGAGTTATACCTTTGTTATTCACTTTCACACCTTTTTCATATTCAATTTTTCCTTGATTCTATAATTCTTTAAAGTTATAAGTCATTAGATAAATAAAAGTGTTTAGTGACAAAAATATGGATGGTATGAATAAAAAAGACTAATATATTAGTAATTACTAATCTAAAGGTAGGATCACTTATGAAGAAGAATCAGAATGATAAATTAAAGGCAATAGGAATAATTCCAGACGGCAACAGAAGATACGCTGAAGATAAAGGAATTTCCTATAAACAAGCTTATCAAGAAGGGTTTGAAAAGGGTCAAGAAGTTTTCAATTGGTGTATCAATCACTCCACGATAGATAAAGCTGTTATTTATGCATTGAGCACGGAAAATCTTTCTAGATCAGGATCAGAACTAAAAACACTTATAAATTTATATAAAAAGAATTTAGAGGATTTAGCTGAATCAGAAGATATTCATGATAACGAAGTAAATGTAAAAGTGATAGGTAGAAGAGAATTAATAAAGCCAATAGAGGAACAAGTAAATAATGTTGAGAAAGCTACTGAAAATTACGATAAGAACTACTTGAGAATAGCTTTAGGCTATGGGGGTAGAGCGGAGATAATAGATGCAATTTCTAGGTTAAATGAAAAGAATCTAGAGATAAATGAAGATAATTTGGAGAAGGAACTTTATTCTAGCTTTGATCTCGATCTAATAATTAGAACAGGGAAATATCAAAGACTCAGTAACTTTCAGTTATGGCAATCGGCTTACGCTGAATTGTACTTTACAGATAAATTATGGCCAGAGTTCGATAGAGAAGAGTTTGATAAAGCTTTAAAATTCTATGAAGATACCAAAAGGAAATTTGGAAGATAAACCTCATTTAATTTTCTTTCAATTTAATTATTTTCTTTCTCCCTTTCTTCTTTCTAACTATTTTACCTTCTTCTTCCATTTCACTGAGTAATTC
>JBMCFZ010000025.1:0-6715 GCA_048620055.1 archaeon
CTTCATCTCTAGTTATTCCTAATTTCTTTTCAATTGTTTTTAATCCTCCTTTGAGGCCTACCCTTGATTTTATTAGGCAAATATCTAGGTGATCGAAGTTTTCTTCTATATCGTATCTTCTTTTCAGGAAAGGTATGTCGAATCTTTTACCGTTGAAAGTTATGATTTTTTGAAATCTATTTATATTTTCATTCAGGGCCTTTGAACAGAGGTCCCTGTCTTTGATTAATTGAATCACTTGATCTTCACCGGGACTGTATATCCCTACGACTGTTACTTTGTCTTTTTTCCTTAGGCCGGTTGTCTCTATGTCCAGGTAAGCTTTCTTCATTTTATCCTTCTCTTTAAATTTCCAGTATTTCTAAGATTTCTTTGAATTCATTTAACACGTAATCTGGTTTTTCCTTGATTTTTTTCTGTTTTATTTGACCGTATTTAGCTAAAGCTGTTTTCAGTCCCGCTCTGGAGGCTCCTTTCACGTCTCTCTCAAGCGAATCTCCCACGAAGAGAACTTCTTTTGGATTGAATTCTGTTTCTTCTAGGAATGCTTTGAAGGGTTTCAGTGAAGGTTTTCTTTCATTGGTTTTATCGAGAGTGAACACTTGTTCCGTGTTGAAGTACGGGTATAATTCTGTGATGTACATTCTTTGCCATGCTTTGTTCCTAGGTGCATCTGTAATTATGTAGATTGATCCGTTCAGTTTCTTTTTAAGTTTCTTTAGTATGTTTTTTACTTCCGGGTACGTTTTCAGTGACTCCAGTTTCTTTCTTTGGTAGGCGATGATTCCAGCTTGCTGTATCTTCTCGAATTCACTGAAGTTCCTTATCTCTTGTTTCTCCCACAGTAGTGAAGCGAAGGTCTTTTGGTATTCTATTCCATATTCATCGTATATCTCGAAGATTTGATCGGATACCGTGGATGGATCTTCGTTTAAACCTGATTCCACCATCGCTTTCGCTGCCGCTTCCGCTGTTTCTTCTTTGAATTTCATGAAGTCTATGAGCGTGTTATCTAAGTCGAATCCGATGGCTTTTATCATTTTACTCAATCTTTTTTGTTAAATTTCTCTTTATCATTAATTTTTTATTTTTTATAAGGATTAATAATTAAAAATAGGTAGTTTAATCTCTTATTCATTAATAGGGACTTCAATGTTTTCTTTGTGGCTGAAACTCATTGTGTATTCCGTGAGTTTCACTAAATCAAACCACATAACAGGTACAGTTATATCTGTTTTTACTTCAAGCTCTACTTCTTCATCTATAGGCAATTCTTCTATTCTTGATTCATTAAAATCCTCAAAGGTTTCATTTTCATCTATAGATACCTCTGGAATGGTTTCATTTAATTCCATGAGATCAAAAGTAAATGGTAATTCGAGGGTTGAATTTCCTTTAGATATAGTGGTATCTTTCTTTGAGTTCTCTCCTATGAATTTATCGTCTATGAAAACTTTGTAATTTAATTCACTTATAATTATCTCGTTTTCAGGGTTTTGAATATCTATGTATGCCTTTATATCAATAACCGTGTCTTCTTCTTCAGTTATTTCAGTATATTGGTTCAGAACCTCTATTTTCTGTGCTGATCTATATAGAGGATAAACAGAAAAAGCTATTCCTCCTATTAATAGGATTAATACAATTCCAACGATTCCTAAGGTAAATTTGATTTTAGTCTTCATTTTTCTCTCCCTTATTTTCTAAGTGTCTAATTATTTTTATCTCTATTGAATTAATTCAAGAATAGGGAAAATAATAAAGATTAAAGGATAAAAGATATCTGTATTAATAGTGGAGAAATTAAGTTACCGGGAGATGTATTGAAAAATGATTAAAGCAGTTATATTTGATTTGGGTGGAACGCTCTACAAGGGAACGGAGCCTTCGGAAGAAGATTACAGGTTACAATGGGAAGAGATGAAGGAAAGGGGACTTGAAGTAGAATGGGATGAATACTTGGAAGCGTTGGAAGAAATGAAGGACATTCTTAAGGAAAGACACACCGGTAAAGTGGAAATGCATCAAGTGGATGTTCCCGTGAGGATAATGTTTGATTTATTGGATATAAAGGCATCTGAAGAAGAGATAAAGGAGATAGGAGAAGAGTTCTACAGGAATTATTGTAAGAGACAGGAATTGAAAGAAGGGGTTTACGAAGTCATAGAGTACTGTAAGAATAAGGGGAAAATACTCGGATGTATCAGCAACGGGAATAAGATATCCACGAACGTTAGGTTGAAAAAAGATGATTTGAAAAGAGAATTCGATATAGTGATATATTCAACCGGAGCTGGAGCTCAGAAATCAGAGTTAAAGCCATTTAAGATATTTCTGGAGAAAACTAATTTGGCCGGAAGAGAATGTTTGATGGTTGGAAATAGAAGAGACGAGGATATGCACGCTAAAAACTTTGGAATGAAAACGGTTCTGATAACCGAAGATGAAAGAGAAAGTAAGAATAAGAAGTCGAGGGAACCGGACTTAAAATTCAGAAACTTATTGGAATTCAGAGAAGCACTTGAAAGGGAAAAAATACTTGAAAGATAAATAAAAAACTAATTGAGTAACTAAGAATAAAAATAGAAAAGGAAGAAAGAAGTCATATTCTCTCCTTAAGACTCTAATCAATTATCCGTTGGATATAGATTTATACATTCGACTACTGCTTCATCCATCACTTCATCTAGCTCTTCGTCCCATTCATCCTCTAACATTTGCTCTATAAATTCTTTTTTTCCGTATTCATCTATTATGTAGTCATAGGTACATTCACAGAATTCTGTGTATTCTTCTCCATTTATACATCCATCTAGATACATTTCTCTTACAGCATCTGCTTCTTCCTCTGTTTCCTCTTCAGTTTCTTTTGTATCCTCAATTTCTCCAGTCTCTTCTCCAGTCTCTTCTCCAGTCTCTTCTCCAGTCTCTTCAGTCTCTTTTGTTTCTTCTGTTTCTCCTTCACCTTTCATCAATTCATCTGTTTCTTGTTCTAAAGCTCCAAGACAACCTATTCCTATTAATAAGGTTCCTATAAGTAGAAATGCAACTAATCTCTTCATTTTTTTAATCACCTAATAATATTCAATTACCAAGGTATATAAATCTTCTATACTAAACCATTGTAAAAAAATCATATCCTTTCAGGATAATCTGAGATTATTCCATCTATTCCAAGTTCTTTGATCCTCTCTATCTCTTCTTTTCTATTAACCACCCACGCTATTACTCTTGTCCCCATACTGTGAAGATCTTTAATTATCTCTTTGTTTATGAATTCTTTTCTAAGTATCATGAACTCAGTATCTATCTTCTCCACGGGCACGTTGAGCAAAAGAGGTGAAATAATCATTATCAAACCTGTACCTATTTTTAATTTTCTTTCCCTCATCCTCTGTAGCCTATAGTACATGAAGGAAGTTACTAAAAAGTCTTCTTTACCCCAGCCTTTCTCCAAGTGGTTTTTAATGATTTTTGAAACAAGTTTAGCTGTTCCACTTCCCTTTAACTCTATATTGATTTTTTTATTCCTATCTATTATGCTTAGAGCTTCGTTAAGTGTAAGTATCTTCTCTCCATTTATCAGATCTAGTTCCTTAAGTTCCTTTAAGGACTTATTTCTCACTTCTCCTTCTCCATTTGTCACTCTGTCAACGGTTTCATCGTGTATTACTACTATTTCCCCTGTTTTACATTTCCTTACATCTATCTCTATCATGTCTATTGGTAGTTCTAATGCTTTCTTTATTGAGCTTGGAGAGTTCTCCAGTTCATACTCCATTGCGCCTCTGTGTCCTATTTTAATTACCATTCTTCATTCCTCTTAATTACCCATTCATATTTCTTCCTCGTTCTTAATTTTTATCCCGTTTTCCTCGAGTAACTTAGCAGTTACTCCTTTTCCGTCTATCAGTGTCCCTGTGAATGTTCCATCATAGATTTTCTTTGATCCGCAGGAAGAAGACCTAGCTTTTAAGATTGCTTCTTTACATTTAATCAGCTTCGCTGTTTTAAGAACTTCTTCAGCTCCTTTTTCAAATTCTTCGGTTACATCTTCTCCTTCATCGGTTAATACTTTTTCTCCTTTTTGTTCAGCTGGCGGCCTTGGTGTTGGAAGTCCCCCTAGTTTCTCAGGGCAAAGCGCAACCGCTTTCCCTTGTTTCACTAACTCAATGACTTTTTCACATGGGCTGGATTCTCCCTTGTAGTTACAATCTATTCCAGCTAAACAGGCGCTAACGATTTTTAGAGTCATGCTAACTTTGTTTGTTTCAATGTATATTACTCTTAAGAATCAGTTGAATAACACTATAAAATTGATTAATTACATTTATCTATCTGTAGGCTACTTCGTGTCCGGCTATCTTTTCAGCCATCTTCCAGTAGAAGTAAAGGTTTAAGAAAGGTATTATGGCGATGAGGAACCATTTTAATGTTGATTGTTTCTTTTCCTTATGTTCTAGTTTCTCATGGGTTTTGTATATCGTGCTGTGTCCTGATATTACTTCAGCCATCTTCCAAATTACAAATAGAATCACAATAGCAGATATTAAGATGATTAATACTGGTAAAACTAAGTAGATTGGAATAATTAAACTCGATATCATAACCGAGTATATTGGTAGAGCGAGTAACGCGAACCACAGTAATGATGATCCTTTAGATCTTCTATGAGATATTGATTTGAATTTATCCACTTTCTCTTCGTGTCCAGATATCAGGTTAGCTGCTCTCCACATGAACCATAAATCGAGTATAGGAATGAACCATATTATGAACCACTTCAATGTGGATGTTTTCTTATCTTTGTGGATTAATCTTTCAGTCATTTCAATCCTCTGTTTATTAAAGGGTTTTTAATTTTATAAAAGGTTATGTTTATCCTTCTTCACATTCCTCTCGGTATTCACAGTACCTGCATTTCCATCTTGACTCGAAATCTTGTTTTGCTTCCGGTTCGGGTTTTTCATTTTTCTTCAAGTATTCGTGGAGTTCATCGAATCTGTTTAGAACTTCTTGAACTCTTTCTTCATCGTAATCTACTTTGAAGGTCTTCGCTTGAAGATTATCCTTCTGTAAGTAAAGTATCATCCCGTTGTGTATCCCTGTAGAATGCATGTAGAACATGAGTTGCATTAAGTGACTTTCCTTGGGTTCTTCACAGTATTTGAGGTTCTTGGTTGATTTCACTTCTATCAACCATGTTTTACCCTCTGATTTAACGAGTATAACGTCGTCCACTCGTCCTGAAATGATGTAGTTATTTCTTTTCAGTTTACAGGGTAACTCGCTTTTCAGTAACTCAATGTCGTTATTATCCTTTGATCTTAGAACTTCTGCTATGAAGTCATGTACCATGTTTCCAACTTCAAAGTGCCTTAAGCTATCTGGAGGAGTTTCCTTGGGTTTATTGTATCGGAACCAGGTTTTCCTGAGACATCCTCCTACTTCCGAAGGCCAGTATCTGCCTATTTTCTTATTTGTCTTACCTCTCTCCAAGTGTTTATCTATCAGTTCGTTGAAATCGATCATTTTTACCTGTTTATTATAAAAACTTCGATTTATTTATTATAATTACTAATGTTAACGGTTAATACGCGTGAAAAGAAGAAATCAGTTTAATCACCGGAACATTAAAAATGAATACAAAAGAGTGGTGAAGATGAGCAGAAGGAAGAGAAAGAAGAAGAATAAAATGAAGAAATTAGAAGTCAATGCTGAAGAACTTAAGAAGAAATCAATTAATCTAGTTGAGTTAGCGGAAAAAGCAGAGAATTACATTGAGAAAGGTATGGATAAAAAAGAAGCATTTAAGAAGGCAGAGAAAGAATTGAGGAAGAAAAAAGAATAACTCCCAAAGTGGTTGAAATGAGTAAAAGAAAACAAATGGGTAAGAAAAAGGCATTGGAGAAGGCAAAAGAATATAAGAAGGAGATTAGGGAAGCTAGTAAAAGAGCAAGACAGATATACAAAGATAGATACAAAAAGAAAGTGGAAAAAGAAGAGATAGAGGAATATAGGGCTAAAGAAAAGTCACGTAAAGAAGCATGGGAAGAAGTAATAGAGTAGATAGTAAATAGAGAAGAGGTAAAGATGGACAAGATATACATAGTTCCGACAATAATGGCTATCCTAGTGATACTCGCATCTGGACTACTTCTAGTTAGAAACTTGGAATTAAGAGAAGAATCAGGATATATCGAGGGAGTACTTGTAGCTGAATCGAGGGAAAAAGCAGCAAGCTGTGGAAAATCACTGGAGATTAACCGTAAACCGAAAGGAGAAGAATGGGATCCTGAAGTAAGTGAAGGGATATGTGGATCTACATGTCGAGGAGAATGGTTAGAGGAAGAAGTTGGAAACGTTACAGAAGAATCCATTGAATATCTGGAAGGAAAAGGATATGACAATTACTTGGTAGAAGCGGCTTGTTTAGCTGGAAAGCCGGAATGGATAGTTCAGGGTTAGAGAAAATCAAAGGAAAAATAATAAATACCTTCAAATGTAAAAATATTATAAGGATTACTGGAGGTAATAATATGGCATTCAATAATAAAAAAGAAGAAAAAGAATGGTTGAAGAAAGGATGGAAACAGATAAAAGAAGGAGACGAATTTAGCGAAAAGGAAAAGAAAAAAGCGGAAAAACATTTACAAAAAGAGTGAATGAAAAATGAAAAAAAATAAAGACGAATTTAGCGAAAACGAAAAGAAGG
>JBMCFZ010000026.1:0-6510 GCA_048620055.1 archaeon
AAGTGAAAAAACAATAGAGGCTCAATTCGCAGAAAAAGAACCATACTTCGAAGTAAACATATTAGAATATGATGAAGAAATAATTGAAGGAGAAGAATTAAACATATCAATCGAGATTACAAATACAGGAGAAGCAACGGGAACACAAACAGTGATATTACGAGAAGGAGAAGACATAGAAACAGTTCTAGACTCCCAAGAAATAACATTGGATGAAGGAGAATCACAAGAAATCACATTAACATGGAAAACTGAAGAAAATGACTCCGGGAACCAAACACTAGCAATAGCTACAGATAACGACGAAGAACAATTAGATATAACAGTATCAACAAGTTTAGAAGAATCAACTACAATAGGTGGACTAGTAGTGGGTGCACTTGCAAACCCAGCAGTAGGAGCAGTAATACTAATGGCGCTGATAATACTGTCACTGGGATACTACAAAAGAGAAAGTATCAAACAAAGACTATCGGAAAACTTAGCGAAACCAGAAAAAGAAGAATAATAAGAGAAAACTATGCAATAACGTAACATTTAAATATGTTACTATTTACAAATGATAACAGATTTAAATCGTGCTTGCTCAGGGAGGGTAAAAAATGAATAAAAAAATAATAGGATACGCTTTTTTCACGATAACACTAACCATATTTCTAGCCAGTTTAGGGATTGCTACGTCAACTCAAGCTACAGAGATAGAGACTTGTGGAGAACTACAAGCCATTGAAAATGACTTAGAAGGTAATTATGCTATTACAGAGGATATAGAATGTGAAGGATATAATTTTGAGCCTATTGGAAGTCCTGAGGATCCTTTCCGAGGAACTTTAAATGGTCAATATAATAAAATCTTTAGGGTCAATATTACAGATTATGATGATGGTAGCTTAGGTTTATTCCGATCTATAGGAGAAGAAGGAGAAGTAATAGGCGTAGATTTAGTTTGGTCAAATATTAAATCATCTTCCGGCGATGTAGGAGGTATAGCTGGAACAAATCAAGGATTAATAAAAGATTCACAAGTAGTTTTCAGCACAGTAGAAGGAAATTCATATGTAGGTGGCATGGTAGGATATATGCCCATAGATGGAGAAATAATCAACAGCGCCACCCTTTCAACAGATGTATCAGGAAATGAAGCAGTAGGAGGGCTATTAGGATATAACTTTGGAGGTATAGTAAACTCTTCTCACGCAGGAGTTTATCACTGGAGCCCATCATCATTAGAAGCCACTGGATACGGAGCAGGTGGATTAGTAGGGGTAAACGATGACGAATCAAAGATAGCAAATAGTTACGCTAATGTAGATGTACAAGGTACCGAAGAAGTAGGTGGATTAGTAGGAAGACAAATAGGTCAAAGTTCCTGGAAATCCATAACTAAAAATTCATACTCGATTGGACCGGTATCAGGAGAAGATGAAGATACTGTAGGAGGGTTTTTAGGTTACGAGACAGGAGACCAATCTGAATGTTATGGTAATTTCTGGAATTTAGAAACTTCTAACCAACAAGATAGTAAATGTGGAGTTGGAAAATCAACTGAAGAAATGCAGGAAAAATCAACATACACCAATGCTGGCTGGGACTTTGAAGAAATCTGGGATATAGAAGATGAATATCCCTTCTTAAGAATGAAGGATTCGGAAGAAGATCCTGAACCAGTTGAAATAAGCAACTGTCAAGAGCTACAAGATATCAGCGGTCATGGAGAATACAAATTAGTAAACGATATAGACTGTAGCAGTATTGATAACTTCAAACCAATAATTGCTAAAGGAGAGGAATCATTCCACTTCGACGGTCAAGGACATGTCATAGAAAATGTCAATATAAACAGACCAGATGAAATCCAAGTAGGAATATTTGGATGGCTCAAACACGATGCATTAGTAGAAGATGTAGGAGCAGTAAACGTAAACATAATAGGAGATGAAAAAGTAGGTGGATTAGTAGGAAGACAATCCTACCAATCAGAACTCAAAGATACCTACGCAACAGGGACAGTAGAAGGAAATTCTCGAGTAGGAGGTCTATCAGGGTATAAATGGAGTCATGATATCACTGAAAGCTGGGCAAATGCAAATGTAAAAGGAAATGAAAAAGTAGGAGCAGTAGTAGGAGAAGATAGAGCAGGCGAATCAGATTACTACAGAAAATCAAAAACACTAAGTATAGATACAGAGGGAGAAGGAACAGTTACTCAAAACCCAGAATACAATTATTACAAACAGGATACACAAATAGATATAGAAGCCACACCAGACGAAGACTGGTATTTCGAAGAATGGACAGGAGACCACACAGGGGAAGAAGAAGAAACTACAATCACAATGGACGAAGATAAAGAAATCACAGCGAACTTCCAAGAAGATGATGAACCACCAGAAGATTCATTTTTTGAAATAGAGATAATATCACCAAACGATGGAGATCAATTTGAAGAAGACGAAGAAATAGAAGTTGATTACTTCATAGAAAACACCGGTGACGAAGAAGACTCACAATATATTCAATTTAGAGTAAACGATAGCTTAGAAGAAATTAAAAACATTACACTGGAACCAGGAGAAACAAAACACAAGATGTTCAGCTGGTCCACAAATGAATCTGGAGAATATGAATTAAAAGTTGAAAGCGAAGACCATAGAGATAGAATAGACATCGAAGTAGGGGAAGAAAAACCAGAGATGAAAGCAGAGTTAATAAATCCAGAAGACGGAGCAGAAGACATAGGTGAAGAAGTGGATCTCGAAGTAGATATAACACATTCAGAAGAAGATTTAATAAACGTTACATTCGTAGATCTAAAAGGAAATAAAAGAATGAAAACGTACGAAGACATAGAAAACGAATCAACAGTAACACACACATGGAAAAACTTAGAAGAAAACAAAACATACCTATGGTACGTCATACTTGAATCAGAAGAACAATCAACGAGCAGTGACATCTGGGGATTCGCGACAGAAGAGAAATTCCCATCTGGACAGATATCAGTTAATGCAGGTGGAGACAAAGAAACAACAGTCGGAACTCCAATAGAACTAAAAGGAACAGCATATAGTCATAAAAGCAGAATAACTGAATATAAATGGGACTTCACAGGAGACGGGGAATGGGACTACGAATCCAGTGAAACAGGAGAAACTGAAGCGATTTACGAAGAACCAGGAACATATAAAGCAAGACTAGAAGTAACAGATGAGAATAACAACACTAACTACGACACAGTATCTATCAGAGTAAGAGAAGAAACATACTTCGTTCCAAGAGAAACAACAAGAGAATCATTAAACTCAACGGAAGAAGCGGGAGTAAGAATAACACCAATCTACGAATACGACCCCGAAGAAAATGTAACAAAAGTAACATACAATATTAGAGAAAATGAAGGGGAAGAAAAACACATTGAACTAACAATGGACATTCCAACGACAGTAACAAACACCATAGAAGAACTCAGAATAAGGCCAAGACCGGACGAAGAAGAAACACAAAACCTAATAACATGGGAAATATCACTAGCATCAAGGGAAAGAACAGAGATACAGGTACAGAAAGAAGGATTTATACCAAAGGAATACGTAGAAGACATAGGGCTAAACATAAGAGAAATAGAAGAACCAGAAGAACCTGAAGATTTAGAAGAATCAACAGCAATAGGTGGACTAGTAGTAGGTGAACTTGCAAACCCAGCAGTAGGAGCAGTAGTACTAATAGCGCTGATAATACTGTCACTAGGATACTACAAAAAAGAAGACATAAAACAAAGACTATCAGAAAACCTAGAAGAATAACACAGTAACCAAAAAACCCTTTTTCTATTATCTTTAATCAGTATTAGTCACGCCTATATCAAAAATTACTCCAAAGAAAAAACCCTTTAAATGCAGGGTTCCTAAAACAAACAACTCTAAAAATTAAGTTAAGAATAAACAAAGGAAAGGATCAAAATGCCACTACTGATGGAAGAAAGAATAATAGTCAGCGAACCGGAATTGAAAGAAGAGCTTAAAGAAAAAAGCTACGGAGAGGAAAAGGAAGAAGAACTCATTATATCACCTGAAGAAACACTTTACTTGAAAGAAAAAAGAAAGGAATTCACTGTTAAAGATTCAACGGGAAAAAAACTTGAAAAAGAAAACCTGAGGAAACAATTTACTCAAAGAAACAAAGAATTTCCAAGGAAATACACGGTTTACAAAGACCTGAAAGACAGAGGTTTCTGCGTGAAAACGGGATTCAAATTCGGATCACACTTCAGAGTATACAAAAGAGGAGAAAAACCAGGGGAAGGGCACGCAAAATGGTTAGTACATGCAATACCAGAAGAACATCAATGCAGTTTCCCGGAATTAAGTAGAGCGGTAAGACTAGCTCAAAATGTTAGGAAAACAATGATCTACGCATTGGTGGATAAAGAACAGGATATAACTTATTACAAAATAAGAAGGATAACGCCTTAAAAACGATTAATATGACAAGAATAGGGAAGGATGAAAGAGAAATTAAATTAAGAGAGAAGATGCAGAAGAAAAAGGAAAAAGAAAGAAAGAGAAAATTAGAAAGACTAAAAAAAGAAGGAAAAGATCCCAGGAAATATTCAAAGAAACTATCTCCCGAAAACCTTGAAATAAAGAAACTAGACAGCTATATAAATGAATTAGAAAAGAACAAGAGCAGCAAGGAACTTAAAAGAGAACTTCGAAAGAGAAAAGAGAAACTTGAAAAGATAACGGAAAACGTAAAAGAGATGTTCCACGAAAGCAAGAAAAGACCGAGAAAACAACTGAAGAAAGAAGCGGAAGAAGAAAAAGAAAAAATAGAGAAAAAAATAGAGCAAATAAAGAAAAAAGAATTAAAGGAAGATCTAAGGGAATTTGAAGAGAAAGGATGAAATTAATTAGAAAAAGATTTGAGAAAGCTAGGAATAATAAAATGTTTGAATTAGGATTAAAATGAATAAGAAAAAGAGAAAAATCGATGTAGAGAAACTTAAAAGAGAAACACTCAAACAAAATAGAAGAAGAAAAGATATGAAGCCAAAAGAGGAAAGAAAAGAACTCTTGAGGAGTTTGAAGTCAATTTCAGAGGGATTAAAAAGACAAAAAGAAGCAATTGATAGAAAGAGAAAAAGAGAAGCAAAAAAATATGAGAGAAAAGTACAAGATGAAATCATGCTCTTGCCTAGAAGTGAAAAGAGAAAAGTATCGAAAGAACCTAAGGAAAAACTCAAAAAAAGAGTGTATAACATCATGGAACAAAAAGAAGAGATAGAAGAAAAAAGACAGGAAATAGGGAAAGAGATAGAGAGATTAAAAGACACTTTCAAAAAAATGCCGGAACCAGTTGACAAAAAATGGAAGAAAGAAAAGAAATGAACAGAGAAAAAAGCACCAGAAAACAACTGAAGAAAGCTGAAAAGTTCATAGAAAACCTGAAAGAAAACACTAAAATTCTCATAGTCGCACATTCAGATGGAGACGGAATAATAAGCGCAGCAATAACAACACAAGCAATTCAAGAACAAAAGAAAGAACTAAAGATAAAACATTTGTTTATACTCTCCAGAGGAAAAGAAGCAAAAGACAAGATAATTGAAAAAATGAAGAAGAAAAAAGTTAATACAGTCATATTCCTCGATTACACTCCCAACGATAAGCAAGTCTACAAAGAAATTGAGAAACAAGGAGCAAGAACCCTTACAATAGATCACCATCCAATTAAAAATCCATTTAAAACACAGCAAGAGAGAGAAAAACACGTTTACGTTAATCCTCAAGAAAAAGGAACACCTCCATCCGCCTCAGTACTATGTCATTTACTATACGAAGAGATGGATGGAGAAAAAAACACCAAGCCATGGGCGATGATAGGAGCTCATTCAGATACTAGGATGAAACAAAGTAGAACTCTGCTTAACTTAACTCAAGAAGAAAAAGAACTGTATATACCGAACGAAAGTTTACATAGAACACTGGTAGATATATCAAATGTATTACTATCAGCATACCTCGATATAGATCTAGCTGAAGAGGAATATAAATACATTAAGAAAAGTATAGAACAAGAAAACCCTGTTTTAATACAAGAAGAGAAATACAGAGGAACGAAGAGACTCTACGAAACGATGGAAAAAGCGGAGAGAGAAAAAATAAGGGAAACAAAGGAAAATCCCCACATAGAAAAATACGAAGAATCAAAACTCATAGTGGTTCCAATAAAATCAAAACTAAGAATAAAGAGCAAGGTAGCGGAACAACTAAGGCTAAAGTATCCGGATTATATAATAGCTGTGAAGATGGAGAAAGAAGAAAGATGTTTACTGAGCATAAGGGGAAATAATACAGATCTGAACAGAGTAATTCCAAAAGCATGTGAAGGGATAGAAGCACAGGGAGGAGGCCACCCAAACGCAGCAGGAGCAGCAATAAACAAGAAACACTACCCGAAATTCATAGAGAACCTTAAGAAACAATTAAAAGATGAGGTACGATAAGATGA
>JBMCFZ010000027.1:0-6497 GCA_048620055.1 archaeon
GGATTTGAGTTTATTGGGTTCCAATAATATTTTATCGGAAACTAATTTATATGTTTTGGCTCCTGAAGAGGTTGAAAGTGAAAGAGTTTTTGAGATAGAGGTAGAACATTCTAGCTATTCTAATAGAAAGATAAATCTTTATGGTATAGATAAGGTAGATAGTGAATTGTATATAAGCTCTGTAGGTTCTTTAACTGATGGGGAGGAAAAACATATAGAGATTATAGGGGAAAAGTTGTCGAGCACTTTAATAAGTGTAGAATTACGTGGAAAAAATGCAAATGAATCAATAAGGTATATTGGGTTTACAGGTAAATTGGAAGAAGAATCGGATAAATGGTTTAATTTGGTTGGTCAATATAAATTAGATGCAGAAAAGGGTGTTAATTTACATGGTAAAAAATTAGAAAATGATGAAGAAGGTTTTGAAATAATAGCTAAAAAGAACAGTCAGTTTGAGGGAATATTTAGTTTGATCGGAGAAAAAGAAGTTTTTTCTAAAAGAGGTGTAAGAATTACTGGAGAATTTTATACATTTATTGATTATGATATTAGTGTTACGGGGCAATTAGAAAAGTTTTCAGAAAGGAATATTAATTTATTATCTGCAGATAGTTATAGCGAATATAGAGATATCGAATTGAAATCCCTAGAGAGAGATAAATCAGAAATAAATCTTAGTTTGGAGGGTAAGGTTTTTTATGCTGATTCTGAAATTAATTTTCAAGTTAAATCAATTAATGATTCTTATTTAGAAAATAAGTTTGAAATGACAGGAATGGTTATCGGGGATATTAGTTCAGATTCTGTAACTCTGTATTCTCAAGAAAGGGAAACTGTAGTAGAAACTAAAGAAAAGGAGGCTATAGTAGAAACTAAAGAGAGAAAGACCTTTTTTTAAAAATGATTTGTTTGATATTTATAGCATTATGTACTATAATTTAAGAGAATAGGATTAATTTTAAATAATAAAACATGCAAGTATTAAAGGCACCAACTGAGGATTTTATACTCGGAGAAAAAACTTATATTAGAGAAAATATAGAATCTGGTTCGGTTGAGATTCCTGTAGAAAGTTCTAAAGATTTTGAAGAAGACCAATTTTTAGTTATAGGAGCAATTGGAAGTGAGAGATCAGAAATAGCAAAAATTAGAAACATTATAGAGGATGACGTAACTAAGATAGAGCTTCACGAGGCTACTGATTTTAATCATAGTGATGGGGACCCCATTTTAAGAATTCGTTTTGATGAAAGAATGTTTTTTAGGTCAGATGATGGGAGAGACGGTCCTTATAATCAAATAGGAACAAATAAGATAGAAGTTGATCAAACATATACTGAATTTGAGGATACTGATGGAACAACAGAGTCTTGGTATAAGGCTGTATATTATAATAGTGAAACCAACACCAAGACTTCTACAGATAATTCCGTAGCGACTAGAGCTGGTGATGCGGACCGCTATACTTCATTAAGTAGAATAGTAGAAGAAGCGGGTTTGGAAAATAACGACTATTTAAAAAAAGAGATTGTTTCCAGATATAGAATGGAAGCGGAGGCAGAGGTCAATGCTTCTTTAGCTGGAAAATATACAGTTCCTCTAGAATCAAGCTCTAAATTAATTCAAAGAATAACCACGTTATTAGCGGCGGGATATTTACTTAAGAAAGAATATTCTTTGGAAGGTGATTCAGACATAGGAAAAAGTGGCACCCCTAAAATTGAAAGAGCTCATCAGCTCTTAGAAAAAATTAGAGAAGGTGAATACAAAATAGTAGATGATACAGGAGTAGTTTTAGAGGATTATAATTCAGTAAGGCCATCGAGCAGTAATGATTATGACGGTACTGTTGATAAAGGAGAATTGTTTAATTTAAAAGACGAACATTTTGCTTTTACTGACCCTGAAAATCCAACGGCGGATTCAAGAAGGGGATCGGGAAATGATGATTTTTATAGCAAATATAATAATGATTGAATTAAAAATAACTGGCATTGAAAAAACTTTGACTAATTTAGATACTTTTAGTAAAAGTTTAGAAAATAGAACCAAACCTTTGAATGAGGCGGGGCAATATATGCTAGTTAGAGCCCACGCCAACATTACCTCCCAAGGAGGTGAGTTTGCAGGTGAGTCCTGGGCCCCTCTGGCTAAGAGCACTATAGAATACAAGTCAAGATACTTTCCAGGAACGGAAGGAACAATAATGCAGAGAACAGGAGACTTAATTAATTCTTTTTCTTATCACGATATTTCTACGGGTAAATCTATCGCCATAACAAATGCTCAGGATTACTGGGTAAGGCATCAATCCCCTTATACAGCTGATAGGGCTATTCTTCCTTTTGGAAATGAAAATGCTCAAGAAACAGTGTTGCCGAGAAGAGTCTTGTTAAAAATAGATAGCGCTGCTGAGAGTAGTATAACTGATATATTCAGAAAATGGGCGGGTGAAAATATTAATAAAAACTTCAATTAATATGGATATTGTAGTTCAAAAAATAAAAGAAATATTAGAAGACAGTTTTAATGGGGTGTCAGGCATAAAACAGATTTATGTAGAAGACCCGAATTTTATCCCCAAGAGCGCTCTTCCTTGTATTGCAATAGTTCCCACAGGAACTGAGTTTAATATTGCTGATAATGCCCGAGACATAAATACTTTTAGTGTTGAAATAAGAGTTATTGAAGATATTACCAATACTTTGGGACGCCCAGGAAATGAAGTGGCGGGAACAACCGAACTTATTGAAAAGATGGAGGCTAGAAATGAAAACGGACAACTGAAAGATAATACTGTTTATAAGGTGATTAGAGATAATTTAGATCTTGGTGAGGATAAAAGATTTAAGATATCGAATGTAGGTTCTATATCTTACACGGCAGAAGTTAGACAGCAAAGAGTTACAAAGGAGGCAGTATTTAATGTTGAAATAGACTTATTAGTAAACAGGAAGTAAGATGGATAAATATAAAGAGCACCGCTGCGCTAGTTGCAATAAATTGCTTTTTAAATATTCAATAATTATCGGTAAAAAGGATATATTGGAAATAGAAACAAAGTGTAATCGGTGCGGTAACAAAAAGGTCCTGGAGGTTAGTTTAGAACATCTTCTAAAACTATACTCCGATTTAAAAGATAAAGAAGAAAATTATGAAGATTAAAAACAATTATCACAAAAAGTTATCTTTTCATGCTTCGGGAAATGATCCCTTTTCCATTGATTCGGGAGAGGTTTTAGATGTTGATAAGGAAAAAGCAGAACGTGCTTTGAAAAGTAAATGGATTGTAAAAGAAGAGGAAGAAGAGCTAGTTGCGGATAAAAAGGAAAAAGTTTTGATAGATGATTTGGATATTGAGGACAAGGTTAAGGAATTGATTAAAAAAGAGGGTTGTAATGAAGTTTCTGAGTTGACTAAAATGAGCAAAAATGATATAAAAAAGATAGATGGAATTGGTGAAAAAAGAGCGGAAGAAATAATAAATGAATTAAATAAATACAATTAAAAGGTCGTTATTTATTAGTTAACACACAACAAAATGGCAAATAATATAGAAATATCAGTAGGTCGTCAAGGATGGTTAGGAGCTGGTCTTGAATCAGAAGCTGGAGAAGCGGCTTCTCTCGATAAGGCGATTCCCTTTGAAGATTGTTCACTATCTAGTCAAATTGAGACAATTGATAATGAATCAGCAAAAGGAATTAGAGATGCCTCTTGGGGATCTGCAGTTCAAGAACATTCAGGTGGAGGAGATTTGGAAGTTCTCGCTGATGCTGAGGTTGCTCCTTTTCTTTTAATTCCCGCATTAGGGGATTATAGTCATGAGGAGATAACTCTTTCTGATGGAACAGCAGACAAGCATGTAATAAAAAGAAAGGCGTCTAATCCTCCTCAAACAGCTACTTATTATTATAATAATACTGTTGAGTTGAGACAATTTACTTACGCCACTTTCGAAAGTTTGGAACTTAGTTTTTCTGACGAATGGGTTACACTCAGTGGTACAGTAATTTCAAGAATGCCGACAACTCTAGACGATGGAGATGATGATTATACGGATGACCCAGGATTTACTGACGATTATGCGTTTGCTTTTAAAGACGCTAACATTTACTTTGTTGATGATATTGATTCGGATTATGACGAAGATGATGAAATTAAGCTTTCTGATTTTGATATTACTTTTAACAATGAAACTGAAGCTCAATATTTGAGTGGAAGCAATGATCCTGCGGAAATATCTTATGGAGAGTTTTCAGCAGATGGTTCTTACACGTTATTTTTCGATGATGTGGAGGAAAGAGAAAACTTGGAAACACAAACAAAAAGAGGAATGATTGTAGAAATTAAAGGAGATAAGATTGGAGAGGAAGATGCAACAGATGGAGATGATATTTATGAATCTATTACGGTAAAAATTCCTGCATTTAGAATAACCGAACGGTCAATTGATACTTCTCCTTCTGATTTTGTAACTGAAAATCCTTCTTTTGTAGCTGACTACGATTCAGACAAAGGCTACAGTGTAAAAGTGGAAGTTATCAACGAAGCTGGAGAATACATGGCATAAAAAACAATCGTCGATTATTAATCATAGAAGCCCATTGAGGCTCAATAATTATGGAAAAAGATAAAAATAACGAAAAAAATAACTCTCAGGAAAGAGGGAACCTTTCTGATAGAAAAAAAAGTAACAATTCTTCTAATGGAGTAGTAGTTAACAAGTCTTCAATGAGAGAGACAGCTACTTTAGAACTTCCTTCTTTTGAAGGAAGTGAAGTTGTAATGTATAAGGACTTAGTGTTTAAAGAAAGTAGAAACATAGAGAGTATTCAAGATGGTTTTGAAAAAGGAGTTCTAGCATTAGAATATTTGGTTAAAGACTGGAATTTGGTTGATGAAGAAGGAAACAAGCTTCCGATTACAGAAGATTCCTTCGACATGCTTCCTAGTAAGGATGTTAGTTTCTTAATGAAAAAAGTAGCAAGTTTTTTAGAAGAAGTGGAGATAGAAGAAAAGAAGTTTTAAAGAAGACTGTCTCCATATTTCAAAATCCTAAAAAACGACATAAAAATGTGCCTGAAGAATTACAAGACTATATGATTTGCAAAAGAATGGGATGGACTATAAATGAGTTATATAGACAACCTGCTGAAAAAGTTAATACATTTATGAGCATTATGGATATTGAGGGCCAATTTAGAAATAGAAAATAAAAGACTCACTTAAACTATGGCAGAAAATAGAATTGACATTATTATAAATACCCAATGGACAGGAAAGGGTAGTCTTAAGCAAGTTAAGAAAGAATTGACTGAACTTCAAGGAAATTTTTCTAAGTCTTCTTCGGAGGTACAAAAATCTGGTTCAGAAATATCAAAAGCTACTAAATCAGCAGGCAGAAGTGCCGAACAATTATCTCTTCCTTTTAAAGAAGGAACTTCTAACTTAGAAGCGTTCGGAGGGGCAATGGGTGTTGTTCAGACTAATTTTGGAGGATTAGAGGGTAGCACAGGAAGTGCTACTTCTTCTATGCAGGAGTTTAAAGGTGCGATGGGAGTTACGAGAATGAACCAATTCACTCAATCCCAAAAAGAAGCGACTACGGCTACTGGAAATCAAGGCAATAAATTAGACTCTTTAGCTTGGAGCTTTAGATATCTTAATTCTGTTGTTGATCAGGGATACCAAAGCTTTGTCAGATTTACTCAACAATTAATTGATACTGGTGTTGAATTGGAGGAAACCTTCTTTGCTCTAGAAACATCAGCACATCTTTTTGGATATAATGTTGAAGAATTAGAAGGAACAGTTAGTGAATTTGCCGACACAGGAATAACTTCCTTAAGTTCGACAGCGGAGGCGGCCAGAGACTTGGCTTCTACTGGAGCAGATATAGAGGTAGTAGAGGATGTTATGTATAGATATTCAGACGTTACTTCTTTACTTACTTCTAACCACCAGGATATGGAGAGATCAATGAAAACATTAACTGAGTCAATACTTAGAGGGACAACGGTATTGGCAACTGATACCTCAGCAAGATTAGTGTGGAATATGGCCAATCAGAGAGCGGAGAAAACTCATGGTAAAACTTTAGAGAATCTATCAATGGAGCAAAGAATGTTGATGATTCAGAAAACACTGAAGGAAGACTTGGCTAGTTTAGAAGGTCTTCACAGAGCTGAGATGGCACTAACTAGTGCACAAATAACAAAGACACAATCAAATTGGCAAGAATTACAATATGAAATTTTTCAAAAACTAACTCCAATTATATACTTAACCCTTGACGGACTTAATAAGTTAATGGAGGGAGTTTCTAACATAACAAGTGCTTTGGGTGATTTTGCTCCCGCTCTCTACACAGTAACTGGAGCTGGTTTTGCTCTAGCAACTGCCCTTACCAGCGTTATGGCAATTGGTTTGGTCTTACTAAGGATAACGGGGCCATTAGGAGATCAAATTAATGATTTAACAATGGATATGTA
>JBMCFZ010000028.1:0-6392 GCA_048620055.1 archaeon
TCTTTAGTCATTAAATAAATAATTAAACCCACTAAAAAACCACAAACAATCCCGAAAACTGTTCCTCTTATCGTTTTCCCATCTCCAAGAATTCTTTTACCTTTATATTTTTTTCCATTATCCAATGGTTTTCCTCCACCCAAAACTACTGCTGAAGAATTAGCGACGTATGCTGGGAAAATGTAAAGAAGAGCCTCTACCAGTAATTCAATTATTTTACTCACCTTTTCCAATTCTTATGTTTAAAATATTACTACTGCCAAGTAAATAAGCATTGCGGATATGGCTCCCGAAGTGGTTGCCAGAAAATTAGTTGTGGAATTCCCTACAGTCTCTTTGTCTTCCAAAACTGCACCTATAAATGAATCAGCTAGATTACCTATTATTCCTGACATCAAGGCGATAGGAATTATTAACCAACTGAACTCTATTGTAGAAACTAAACCAATTATAAGAGCTCCTAAGGCTCCTGCAACAGTTCCAAATAAAGTTATCCCTCCATCCGTACCTGGTTCAACCTTTTTCAAGGTAGTTACTAATCTAGGTTTTGATTTAGATAATACCCCTATCTCAGAAGAAATTGTATCTGCAGTGGCTGTTGCTGTTGTTCCAATAAAACCGATAAAACCTATTGGTCCTCCTAATAAAGCGAATATAAGCCCTATTCCTGCGTTACCCATGACATTCCATGGTCCTCTGGTTTTCTGCATTAATTCAGATTTCTCTTTTTCCTTTGATTTAATCTTAGTTACTACTGTTCCTATGATGTAAAATGAGAATAGTATTAAGAACCATGAGAAATTCTGTCTAATTATTAGGATATAAGATAAAAAGATAGCTGAAAATGCTCCTCTCATAGTCAACGATCGACTTTCAAGCCCAAAGAGAGCTATAAATAGAGGAAGGGCAAATTTAATTGGATTTAAAATCATTATTCTCCTCTTTCAATTTCGCATTTTGTTATCTCTATCCTATTAACAGGTGCTATTTCTTTTGCTTTTCTAAAGAGGTTTGTTGCAGTTTTTCCAAAAATCATTTTTTGTATTAATGACTCGAAGTCATTTTCTTTTCCTTGTCTTTGTAGTTCTTCATCCATTGTTTTTCTTATTTTCTTTTCTTTGGATGAATGTAGTTTTCCTACTGTAAAAGCGTAAGCTGTTGTGTGTAGAGTGTTTCCATTTGTCTTTATGTCTTGTATTGTTTGGATAACGCTTCTACCTTTTCTTATATTCTTTCTTATGTATCCTCGTGTTAAGTTGAAGCTTTCTATCTCTGTCTTTCCTTTTCCTCCTTCAACTTTCTTCACTTTGAATTTTACTCTTATGTTATTGTGGCTTCTTTTTCCCGTTAAATCCCTTAAGGATGCTTCTATTGTTCTTCCAACTAATTCTTCTTCGCTCTCTGCTGGTGTATCTCCTATTTCTTTTCTTTCAAATGTTTCTGGTGCTTCGATTGTGTACCAGTTTTTGTCTTTCCATTTGTTTACTTTTCTTTTCGCTTTTTTCTTTGCCATGTTATCACTATTCCTCTACTATTAGTTTAGCTTTTTCCGGTTTATAGTACCAATCGTCTTCTATCTTTCCTTTTTTCTTGTAATATCTAACTAGCTTACGTATTTTTGACTCGGTTAATTTTAAGCTTCTTTTATTTTTATTATCTTTATTACCTTTCTTTAAATGTTTTCTAATTCTAACTGCTTTCCTCATAAGGTTCATCAGGTCTTCTGGATATTCCATTTCTCCTCCTTGTTTTTCAAGTATTTGGGTTATTTTTTCACCTGTTATTGCTTTCACGTCAGGTACTCCATATTGATCCCTAAGTATTCTCCCTATGTCACTGGGGCTGTTTCCTTTTTCTCTTAATTCCTCTATTTTTTCCCTTACTTCATCCTCTGATAGTTCCGCCCATGTTGGTGGTTCTTTGGATGCAGGGTGTGTTGATCCTGATTTTCCTTTATCCTTCGTGTGCATTCTTGTCATGATTATCACTATTTCATTTATTGTTTTTGTAGTATTTTTAAATAGAATTTTTATATTAATTCTTGTTTTCTCTGTGTTTTTCCTTGTGGTTAGTGTGTTGTTTTGTTCTACTTTGTGCGTTAAGTTATTGTGGTTATCTTTCTTTATAAATTTGGCTTATTATTAATCACTGTTCTTTTCTATTATTCTCTTTTTACTTTGTGGTGTATCTCGCTCTTTTTTCTATTTTCTTCAATCTATTTAAAACCGGTTTTTTCCCGTATTCTTTTTTCAAGTTGCTCCATATTTCTTTGAATTCTTTCCAATGTGTGCTTTTCAGCATTTTTTTAAATACTAATAAGTCCACTGCTTTATCCTCTGTTTTACTGGTTTTTTCCGATAATCCAAAGTCTATGAAGTACAATTCACTGTTTTTTCTCATTATATTCGATGTCGTCAGGTCGTTGTGAACTATGTTCTGTTCGTGTAGTTTCTTAAGTTGTTCACCTATCTCTCCACCTATTTTCTCGATATCTTCTTTTTCCTCTTGAATCCTTTTCTTTAGGGTTTCTCCTTCTATGTACTCCATTGTTATTTGTGATTTTTTTAAATCAACTCTAAGAATATAAGGTGTGTTAACCGCTTTTCTTGCTTTTTTAATCATTCTTGACTCGTTTAATGTTCTTCTTTCCTTTATGGTTTTATCTAGTTCTTCTATTCGGTATTCCTTTGGCTTTCTTTCCTTCTCAATTGTTTTGTAGCCTAAATAATTGTTTTTATATAGTGTTGCTTCTGCTCCTTTGTATATAACTTCCATTTTAATCGTTTTTGTAAACTTGTTTTTATTCAGAGTAATTTTCTTTTAATCGATAGAATCTCTAGTTCCGGATTGATTAAATTATCGCATTTCTGTGGTGCTTCTACATCTATTTCAAATTCGAAATTTTCTCCTGGATCTTCAATTGTTCTTGTTGCCGTGTAAGTTTCCTGTTGCATTCCTCTTGGCTTTTCCTCTATCCTTGCTTGTATTTCTATCTCTTTTAACTCTCTTTCATAGTCTATGTGTACTTCTCCTGTAAATGTAGCTAAACAGGTTTCAGTGTCTATTTCGGTTTTTTCGAGAGGATGCAATGTGTAATCTATTTCAGGCTCTGTTCCAATTGATTGAAATATGTCCGATAAGAAAGGGAAAATTACAATTATAGCTATTAATGCAACCATCAGTATTACAGGTATCTTGTATCCTTCCATCTTCATTTTTTATCCCTTCTTTTACATCTATATATATTATGATTTTTTCTATTTTTGTTTCTTTCCCTTTATCACGTATTGATTGGTTCTCCATCTTGGATTTATATCCACTTCTTTTTTTGCTTTTTCCTTGAATTTTATTCCTGTGTAGGCTATCATCGCTCCATTATCTCCACAGTACTCATTTTTTGGAACGTGGAAACTCGCATCGTGTTCCCTCGTCATTTTTTCATTCATCTCTCTTAATCTTGTGTTGAGCGCCACTCCTCCTGTTAATAGTAATTCTTTTTTCTCGGTATGTGCTAATGCTCTTTCAGTCACTTCTACTAACATGGAGAGAATAGTTTCTTGAAATGAATATGCTAGATCTTCTTTATTTACTTCTTCTTTCTTTTTACTGGCTTCGGTCACGAGCCCTGAGAAGGATAAATCCATGCCCTTCACTGTGTAAGGTAGCTTCACATATTCTTCTCCTCTTTCAGCTAATTTCATTATTTTTGGCCCACCAGGCATCTTCAGATTTAGTGATCTTGCAAATTTATCAAAAGCATTCCCTATTCCTATGTCGTGTGTTTCTCCATATATCCTGTATCTTCCTTCTGAGTAAGATAGTATCTGCGTGTTTCCTCCCGATACGTATTGTACTAATGGGTTTTTTGCTCCTGTTTCCTTTTTACCTATTTCTATGTGTCCTATGCAATGGTTAACTGGGACTATTTTCACATTTAATTCCTTTGATAATTTTTTCGCTAAGTTAAGCCCTTCAAGTAGACAGGGTGGTAATCCCGGTCCATTTGCTATCGCTATTAAATCTATTTCATTCTTATTTATCCCTGCTTTTTTCAACGCTCTTTCCAATACTTTTTCCTTTACTTTATTATGGTGTTCAGCAGCTTCTCTTGGAATTATTCCTTTACCTTCCTCTGGCTTATAAGCATCTTTTTCATTTGCAATTATTTCTTCAGGTGTTGATATTCCTATTCCAAGGGTATGTGCTGTTGATTCTATTCCAAGGCAATTCATATTCATTCACTTCTTATATTATATATACTGGTAATATTACTATTAAATTATAAAACGTGTGGCTTATTATAGGACTGTATACTCCGCCTGTTCTTTCGTATTGGTATCCTAAAATTAGTCCTAGGAAAAAGGTTCCCACTATCTGTGATACTGTTCCGTAAGTTATGTGGAATAAGGCAAATATTAATGAAGCTACTAATAAATTTGTTTTTTCCTGTATAAATCCTCTGAAGAAGATCTCTTCTACAAAAGATCCTAATAGGAGAATTATCAGTATTTGATGTATTGGTATCTGTCTTAAAATTTCAGTTGTCTTTTGAACATCTTGCCCCATTCCTATTTGGTAGAATATTAAGCTCACTGCCATTGAAGTGAATAATAATAATCCTAGAAACGCTATTCCTATTATAGCTTCTTTAGGTATATCTATATCTTCTTTAAACCCTAGTCTTTTCAATATTGTTCCTCTTTTACTGTATAAAGTTATTATTAACAGTGCTAGATACAGGGCTATTGATACTCTCATTTTCTACTCTTTTTCTGTTTTTTTACTTTTCCATTTTGTGTATCCGCATTTTCCACAGTGTAGCCTGTCCTCGTGTTTTGCTAGAAGAGTTCCTTCTCCGCATTTTGGACATGCTTGGTTTTCTCTTTCTATTTTATCATCTTTTATTTTGTATTTTTCTCTTTTCATTCTTCTTCCTCTCCTTGTTTTTCCATTCTTTCTTCCTTGTATTTCTTGCTGTATTTTCCTTTGTCTTCTTCTGATTCATATACTTTTATATTGCATTTTGCTTCTTTTTTACCGTATTCTTGATCTATTTTATCTATAACTGTGTTTTTTTTGTCGTATCCCAGTTCTGCTGATATTTTTTCAAGAACCTGTTGTCTTGAGGGGGTTTCTTTGTAGTTCTTGATCCTTATCGCTATTTCTTTTCTGTGTAATAATGGATTTTCTTTCTTGTTTTCTTCAATTAGTTTCATTTAATCACCTTTTTATTTCTTTATTCTTAACGCGTATTTTCCAGGGGTTTCTACTTTTAGTTCTTTCGCTAGTTTTGATTTATCCGGATCTAGTATTATTGTGTATCCTTTCCAGCTTTGTGTTAGATTTGATTCTTTGCATATTGGGCACTGGTTACCCTTCACTATTCTATGGCAGTTTTTACATGCTTTATCTTTCATTTTTTATCCCCTTCTTTCTTCTTGTTTTCTTCTTCTATCCATTCTTTTTTACCTAATCCAGGTTGTTTCATAGTTAGGTTTACTTTTGATTCGTTCACATTGTTTTTTAGCGACACTGCGATTATTCTTGCTCTTATCTCATCGTTTTCTTTTAAACTTCTTTTTGTTTCTCTTCCCGCTAGTGACTCCGTTTTTTGGTTGTATGTCATGTAGTCATCAGTTATTTGTGATACATGTGCTAATGCATCTATAGGTCCGAATCTTACGAATGCTCCGAAGTCCACTATTTCGTTTACTTCTCCTCTTACTACTTCATGTAGTTTTGGGTTGAAGGTTAGTGCGTCGAATGTAACGTTGTAGTGTGCCGATCCATCTCCTTGTATTACTTTTCCGTCCTTTATTTCTTTGCAGTTCGCTATACTGATTATTACTCCTAGTTCTGAATCTATTTTTGACTCGTATTTATCTTGTAGTGCTCTTTTAGCGGATTCTTCCAGTGGTCTGTCGAAGTACTTTGGTGGTATTCTAACTGAATCTTTAGCTGTAATCATTTGATACATTTTTTATCCCTCTTTTATTTTTCTTCTTCATCATATTTGTCCATTGCTCTTTTAACTTGTTCGTGTGCTTTTTTTGCTCCTAGCCATTCTTTTACTTTTGCCCATTTTGACTCTTCTAGTTCCTTGTAATCACTGAAGAAATGAGCTATTTCCTGTTTCTTATGTTTATTTACGGATTTTATGTCCCTGTAATCTGCTTTTCTTGGGTCTTTCATTGGTGCTGCTAGTACTTTGTCATCTATTCCTTTTTCATCTTCCATTCTCAATACTCCTATTGGTCTTGCTTCTACTACGCATCCTGGGAATGTTGGTTCTTCTGTTAATAATAATGTGTCTAATGCGTCTCCATCTTCTGATATTGTTTGTGGTATGAATCCATAGTCTCCTGGGTAATGGAATGGTGAGAATATTACTC
>JBMCFZ010000029.1:0-6353 GCA_048620055.1 archaeon
AAACCAACAGAGTTAACAACAGGAGATACCGAGCGATGTTGTAAACGACACGAACGAACCCTCGAACGAACCCTCAAAAACCACCACAGGTGGACCCACGGATGGAGCCACGGACGAACCCACGGAAACAATAGCCTCTGGTGGTGGACCAGAGAGTGGTGATGGTGGTGGAGATTATGTGGAAGGCGTCTTGAGTGATTGCTGTGACGCACCTGGAAAAAGAACTGCCAGTGTTCGTTACTTATGTTCAAATTGTAAAAATTTTGCAGTGTATATAAGGAAGAAATGGAAGAAGAACCCGGAAAATCTCCGATGAATGCATTAGAGCAGGGTAAAGGGGGGGTCAAGAAAAAAGTAGAAATGAAGAAATAGAGAAGGAAAAAGAATCTAAATTTTATGTAGAGAAAGCTATCGAGCTAGAAATTGATGAGAACCTGGGTTTGAAATCTATAGCTAAGGAGCCTAAGGAAAATGTCTCTTTCTTGAGAGTGAAGAGAGGAATTGAACCAATCACGGAATGATATGGATGATATTAAATATATATATATATATATAAGATTTTCTAATTTAATAAAGAATCTTCTTCTGGAATCCTCATCATTTTTTCATATAATTCAATAGCATCTTCTAACCTAGCACTATTCAATATTTCTTCAGTTTCTGAATGGGTATATTTTGAAAGATCATGAGCAAATTTATTTCTAGCACTTTTTAATGCGGTAATTATTTCATATGTCTCTTTATCAATCAAACCAAATATTTTATTCAGTCTTAACTTCTCATCCATTTTTAAATTTTCAAGCAGGTAATTTACACTTCCAGTTGTATTATTTTTTTCTTTGATTTCTTCTAATTTTTTTTCAAAAACTTTGTCATTTACTGATTCAAAAAACACATTTAACAATATCACAACTATTTTTTTTTTCGTCACTTTCATAAGCATTTTTTATGTGAGAATAATGTACTAACTCTGGATTATCAATTATTGAGTCAATCACTTCTTGAATTTTTACCATTGGTAAAATTGAATCTTGTACCGTCTCAATATAATAATCCATTGTTTTTTTTAAGGAGTCATTTTGCATTTCAATTATTTTTTCAATCGCATCAGAAATTGGTTGTTGTTTTTTCATTGCTTCATCTGATAAATTTTTAATAGCTTCCTGTTGCTCATTAACTCTTTCTAATATTTTTTCAATATCATTATTTTCTTCACTATTCTCTGTAGATTCTGCAGTATCATCTTTTTTTTTGGCATATTTTTTGGGCATAATATCATTTAATTATTTCTTTTATTTATTTAACGATTACGAAGAATTATTATTGAAAATAAAAAAAATAAAGAAAGAGATCAAAAATATTGTAACAAAAACCACCCTTTCATTTATACCTTTATTTTCGCTAAATCTAACTTTGAAAATACCTTTTTTCTGAGCACCGTTTTTTATAGTATTAATTAAATTAGTTAAGTAGAAAATGTGTATACACATAAGTAAATAGTAAATGCATAAATACATATATGACTTAATATATGTTTATTATGAGCTGATATAGATGAAGCCCGAAAAAATTAATGTTGAAGTGGATACATACGCATTGCTAATCCACGAAAAAGGACAGGATTTGTGGCAATATAGAAAAAAAAGTCCCATACAGGATAATCTAGAGTGGATAAAATTAGAAAGTTATGGGCATGGAGAAGTACCACCCCTTAATCTAGAAAATACTATAGTAGAGCAAAAAACTAATGAAAATAATCTACTAGCAGTTATTATTTACGCTGATAAAATAGAAGCAGTAAAGAATCAAAAAGAAAAAACTGTTTCTGGACCTCAAAAAGGATATATAGTCTTATTAAGTGATGGTAAAAGAATACCAGGGGAGAATTTCAATACCACTCAACAAGAAAACATGAAAGAAATGGTGGATTATCTTATCAAAGAATACAATTTAACAGAAAAAATAGGTATACCGTATTACCCCACCAATAGTTATAAAAATTGTTTAATAAACAATGAGCCAAAGCATCCAGACGGTAGAGATATGAGAGGAGATTATGAATTATCTGATGGTAATTATTTATACACTAGTTTAAATAATGACCAGAAAAAGAAATATATGAAACAATTAGCGTGGGAATGTAATTTGGAAGTCAATTTCAAAGGTGAATGGTAGAAATTAGTTTATAAGGTAACCAATTACAAAATCTTAAACTCCGTTATCTCTTTTTTATTTATAATGATTTCAAAAAGAAAATATCTTTTACTTAATATTTTAAGGATTAATAGTAAAAATCATAAATCATATTTTTATGCCTATGAAATTATTTCTAAATATTTCTTTCTCATATGCTTTTTTACAACAATTTTTAATTCCGTCATGCTCCCTTCTAGAATAATCATTCTCCACAAGATGGATATAGGAATAATATCTTTTGACTAAAGAAATAAAAAATGTAATGAGAAATAAACTATAAAGATCTCAAAAATGTTAAAGGTCTAAGATTATTATTCGATATTTAACCATAAATGAAATTCAGATTTTTACTATTTTGTAAATAGATTTCCAATGTGTGTAAATATAGAAATACTTCCATATCTATCAAATATCAATTCATACTTACGTCGTGTTTTCATAATTGACTTTCTCAGCTTTTCCTCTAGAGATTAGTGTATTACCGAGAGATTCAGGTATAGTCAAAACATCTTCTTTATGAAGATTGTAGTTCTTTTCATATCCCACAAATTCAGGAATATCCTCAACTACTCGTATCAGAACCTCTTCCTTTTTATTATCCACTTCCTTTTTGGGTTCTTGTCCTTTAGCGACTTTGTATTTATTCCCCTCTAGGTAGAGTAACCCTTTAGTCCTGACTAATTGTTTCTCTATTAGATGTTCTGGATCTCTTTTCAACTCATCCTCAACAAAGTCCCAGAGTTCCTCTTTATATATTCCTCCTGGAGTGTTTCTCACTTTTTCAATCACTCTTTTATTAGCTTCTTTTACTGAGGTCCTTTCGTCCCCTTTGGACGGAGCAAACGGAGAAGACGGAGAGTTATTTTCATCGTTACCCTCTTTTGTGTGTGTGTCCTCTTCTCCCTGTCCTTCATCTTCTAATTCTATTTCTAGATCATCAATCAGGTTGTATCGGTTGAGGGTGTCGATGAGTCTATCAGTGTCAAGTACCAATCTCGTCAAACCCTTTGAATCCTTTTTCTTATCATCCTTACCCCGAATCAGATCATACTTTCGCAACTTACTTCCTATACCTCTCGATGTGATAGCATATTCGTCATCGGGGGCAGTATTCGTTTCTTCATTTACATATTCTGCAATGTCTTTGAAGCGAGGTTCAATTGTGGAGGATTCGGTCTGATTTAATTCCTTTATCAGGTACTCTAAGAGAAGTCTGACCCTCTCTTTGAGTTTGTTGAAACCACTTACTTCTTGTGATTCTACCAACCTCTCTTTAACCTCTTCTGCCCTTTCATCTCCTTTGAAGAATTTGACAATACCCGAAAAGACCGCAAGTTTTTCGGCTCCCCTCCCCGTGGCTGACATATCCTCTATCTCTTCTTCTATTGCATCCAATATATATCTCCAATTGAAAAGGCAATAAGCAGTGATTTGATTCCTTAGATCCTCTATCTCCTCTTTCCTCTCTACTTCTATTTTATCTGGATTCATCAACTCTTTATCTCCAGCACGAACGCATTTACAGAACAAACATCTAGATTTGAAACTCTCCGTCCACCCATATACCTCATTAGCAGAGAACGTTTTTGGATTGAAAGTGTATATTTGTTTTATTTGGTCGGCTAGATCGGTAAAATCGGTATCTGTGATGGGATAAACACCATCCTTCCTCTGCCCAGTATTGAAGAGCCCTTGAATCATCTGTTTTCTTTCATTTGAGACCTTATCCGTTTCCTCCAGATTGATCGATGCTTGATAGGAATGGGAACATCTTGCTACTGTTACAGGGGTGGCATTTCCGGCGTTGAATCCGTTATACTCTAAATAAGATAAAGTCTTCTGAAGGGTTGTTTTTCCCGTATCTGGTTCTCCATAAAGATAAATGTAAATGGTATAAGTAAGGGCGACGATGAGATATGTATGGATCACAAATGCCCCCATCACATCATACCATTCATCATGGTAGTGATCCCAGTAATCCTTCAGGAAGTCAATTAGACACTGGAATACCTTACTTCTATCAGGAAGTTTGTCAGGATTTTTGATGTATTCAATAATATCGTTTGTTGGTGTCTTCAGTCCTTCCATTGGCTTTTCAGGTATTCTGTGTTTGAACTGGATTTCTTTTCCATTCAATTCTACATAGTCGTAATTTAACGCTCTTTTCCGTTCTTTACTCATTTTCTTTCGTTCTTCATCTGATAATTTCTCTTTGACTTCTTTGAGCTTGTTTTTGATAGGTTTCACTTCGCCTTCACTCGTCAGGATTACTCGCCTGTATCTACCCCTAGCAAAAAACCAAGTCACCATGAAAAAAGTATCATCAACAATGCCCGAAAGCCGCCTTTTTTCCGGTGGTTTCTCGTCTTTAAATACTTCTAAATCAATATCACTTGACTCGCACACACGACCGATATTATCTGCGTAACCCTGCTCCGTTTGCTCCGTTATCTCAGTTCTCTCCGTATATTCTTGCTTGTATTCCTTAATTTTCTTTTCCAGGCCTCTCTTTTTTCCAGGTAGGTCTTTTAACCAAGGATTCTGATCAATCGGACCCCAATCAGAGATAAGCTTCAAGAACTCCTTCACAGCTTCACTCTGTTTCTTTCTCTCTTTGTTCTTTTCAAACTCTTCGATTTCTTCCAACTTCTTCTCTAAGAACCCTTCCGCCTCCTCTAACAACTCTTCAATGTCATAGCCGTTCTCGGTTGTCCAATCGTCCATGTCATATTCTTCGGGAAGATTCACTATTCTCGGATTTATTCCTTCCTTGACTAAATCTTCAGCTGTCTCTTTTGCACCTTTCTCCCCCGCCTCATCGGCATCCATACAGAGATAAACTTCTTCATAGTTCCTAACCTTTCTCAGTATTTTTTCCCTGTCTTCATCCCTAAACTTTACCGTTACTGGGCTTATCACATTATACCCTGCATGATAAACACTTATCGCATCGGTTACCCCTTCAGTGATGATTAAAGTGTCACTCCCCCTCTCTGCTTCATAGCTCAAGAGAATATGCCGGTTATACTCCGTTGAGCGGATTTTTTTGTACTTCGCACCATGATCCTCCTTGATTTTTCTGCCTATCATGTAGTGTGTCTTACCTCCGAAGATGTAAGGGAAAACTATTCGGCTTTTCATAGGAGTGTAAATCCTATCTCTGTCATCGTCTTTTGTGAAGAGACCGCTGTCTAAAAGTGCCTGTCTATCAAATGACTCTTCAAGTTTCTGCACAACTTCAGACGTGAAAAACCCTATCTTCACGTCTTGGATGAGTTTCTCTGAAAAGTTTCTATCTTCCTTCAATCTTTGCTTTATTTTCTTCCTATCATTCAGAAGAGCCTTGTGCGCTAATTCCGTAGCCTTCTCTAAAACCTTTGTAGCCTTCATCCTGCGATTTGCTTCTTCTTCATCTTCCTTACTGAATCTTTTGGGGTATAATTCTCTCAATCTTTCTATGGCTTCTGTCTTGGAACAGTTCTCCACGTGCATAACCAAAGTTATAGGGCTATAGCCTCCATCGTATGAACCTTTCCCGAAACAGTAGAATCTGTCTTGTTCGATGCATAGATCAGGGCTCTCGTTATCGTGCCGTGGACAAAAGAATCTCCCACTTTCGCTTTTGTTTATCCCTAGTTTTTCAGCTACATATCTCAAATCCATAGGATTATCCCTCCTTTCGATCATCAATAGGGCGATCCTCTAGTTTATATTCTGAAGAATCACTTCTGCTCCTATCTACATCGAGGTGTTCCTTTTCCCAATCTAAGCATCCTCTACCGATCCCACAACTGCTACGTTCTACTGTTGAATCCATCAATCCCTCTCTGTTACGGAGCCGTCCCGTTTCCTTCTGCATCTTCCGAACTGCATAGACAGTTACTTTCGCCTTCTCAAAAGGTAGTCCTAACTCTTTTACCATTGTGATGAGAATTTTTGTCTCTAATTCTCCCTTCGATCTTAGATGCTTACAATCATCTGGAAATTGTTGGGCTTCAAATGCTTTTTTTCCTGTCTCTTTAATCTCTCTTTCCTGGTTCTCTGTTAGATTATAGTTATTCCTCTCACTCATGACCATTACCTCCGCTTTCCCCTTCAATAATTTTAGAAATTTTATCCAATTCAACTTGATATTCAACTTCAAGGAGGGCTAAAGC
>JBMCFZ010000030.1:0-6300 GCA_048620055.1 archaeon
CATGTATTTCACCTTCCATTAAAGCTATCCTTTCTACCTGAATTTTCTCAGTTTGTTCATTGGAATCTATATCTGATTTTTTAACTACCTCTTCTCCATTCATATCCTCTATCTTTAGTTCAATTTCCCTATCTTCTAGAACTAGCTTTTCCTTTATTTCTTCCAGAGAAATTTCTTTGAGTTTATGTATTTTTTCAGAATTTAATTGATGATTTTGAACTGCATTATCCTTATATCCCGCTAGACCTATTCTTTCAATTTCTCCTGTCTCGTGCCATTCTTTAGGTGTCCCTAAGGTTGTTACTAATGATTCAGTAGCGAAGTATATATGTTTATATGCCTCTATTTTTTTCTCTGTTTTCCTAGATCTGTTTATTATTCTGTATGAATGTATTGTGGATATTGATATTATAATTAATACCGTAATAATTGCTATTGAGGTATCTAAAGTTGCTATTTGTCCTTTTTCATTTATTTTTGATTTTCGTTTAGGTTTTGTGTTTATTGGTACCAATGTTTCAGGGATTTGCATTTTATTTTCCCTTCCGTTAAGGTTATTTGAGGTGAGAAGGATTTAGCAATAATCTCTATTTCATCTAATTCCTGTATAAGTTTATTTTGATTTGCTTGAGCAGATGAAGAATAATTTTCTTTTATTTTGATTGAAGGACCGTGGAAATATTTGTAAGTGCACATATCTGAGGTCCTAGATATCTCTCTGTACACTTCAATGTTTTTTCTTCTTTTTCTTATTTCTCTGTAGTTTTTACTGTGTATCTGTAGTGTAGTTGTTATTAATGTAGTGTAGATAGCTATCGCTATTAGTAGTTCTAAAGCAATTTGCCCCTTGTTATTCAATCTCCCACCTTCATATCTTCTAGTGTTATTGAGGTTTTTGCTGGAATCAATATTTTTTGATTAATCTTATTGGAGTTCACTTGGAATTTGTAGGCTGGTTCCTTGTCTATTATATCTGTAAATTGTTTCTTGAGGTAATTATTGTCTTTTATCTCTGCTTCTTGAGATTCTTCTTTTATTGTAATGTAATTTACACATAATGTCGCTCTATTTTTCAGCTGTCCCAGTGCTTCTAAAGGATCTTTTCTGAGTTTTGATTCAATTAGTTCAAAAGCATTATTTGCCCTCGTAATTAGTTCTTGATATTCATAGCTGTTTTTATCTATGTACCCTGCTTTAAGATTTATATCTGTTCCTTTCATCTTTTTTTCCTCTTTAAGTTGCTCTAACCATTCTTGTATTTCTTCACATGCTTTTTGTTCTCTTATAATTGGTTTTTGGCCTTTAGTTTTTTTCATTGATTGTTCCACACCGTCTTTAAACCCCTGTGTTAATCTGTACTTATTCTCCTGTGTTTCTTGATGTAATTTAATTGTATTTATTGTTTCTTGAGATCTTTGATTGAAGGTATTTTGAAGTACTGTGGATTGATGTATCATCATAATAGATACAATGAGAATAGTGGTTGTGATGAATCCTTTGTTTGTAAACTTCATTTTACCTATGAATCTTTAGTTTTCACGATGCTTTAGCTAGATTTTTCCAACTTCTTAAGTTAGTAAGAGTTAATTCATTTCTATTTTTGGAAGAATTAAGTTTTGAATAGTTTTTATTTTTAGAAAAACTGAGTATTGAATAGTTTTTTATGGTAGAAGAAACTTATTAGAAATATGCAATTTGAGAGGACTGAATTAATTCATTTAGCGATATCAATTTTAACTATAACCACTGCTTTCTACATAGTTTTAGGGCATGTGGGAAGAAGAGTAAGCTTATTAACTGTTTTTCTAACTGTTGGGCTTGCTTTTACTCTTCATGAATTTGGACATAAAGCTACTGCTCAAAACTTCGGATGTATAGCTGTTTATAGGGCATGGTTACCTGGTTTAGTTCTTGCATTAGCTTTCGCAGCTTTCACAGGTTTTGTTTTTGCTGCTCCCGGTGCTGTTTATATTCATAAGGAGTATTTAACAATTAGGGAAAATGGTTTAATTAGTTTATCTGGTCCAATGATGAATTTTTTACTTGCTTTTGCTTTCTTTGGATTATTGCTTATTGCTCCCGGATTAGCTTCTCTTGGTTTCTGGGGTTTCAAGATAAATATGTTCTTAGGAATGTTTAATATGCTACCTTTCCCACCTTTAGATGGCTATAAAGTTCTTAATTGGAATAAAGTTATATGGGTAGTTTTCTTCGGTGCCTTAGTTTACTTTACCCTTATCTTTGACCCTGTTAATTTAATTTAAATTAAGTAGAAATAGTTATGCATACTCTATTCCTTTGTAGCTTCCTTTAAATTTTTTATATTGATCCATTGACACTTCTTTCAGACTTGGATCTACTTCTTCCACCGCTTTTTTGAAGTCTTCTTTTGTAACTTTTAGTTTATCCCTATTTTCTCTGAGTGCGTTTATTCCTGCTTCTTGTACTATCGCTGCTAAGTCAGCTCCCGAGTAATTTTTAGTTTGTGATGCTATTTCATCGAGTTCAACGTCTTCTTCTATAGGCATGTTCTTTGTATGTACTTTCAGTATCTTTTTCCTTGCTTCTTCGTCAGGTGCTTGGGTTTCTATCATTTTGTTGAATCTCCCCGGTCTTAGTAGTGCCGGATCCACTATATCCGGTCTGTTTGTTGCTCCTATTATCATAACGTCTTTTAGTTCTTCCAGACCATCTATCTCCGTTAGTAATTGATTTACTACTGATTCCGTTACATGTGAACCCTGATATTTCCCTCTTTTTGGCGCTATTGAATCTATTTCATCGAAGAATATTATACAGGGTGCTGATTGTCTTGCTTTTTGGAATATTTCTCTTACGCTTTTTTCACTTTCTCCCACGTACTTATTTAGTAATTCTGGACCATTTATCAGAATGAAGTTGGCTTCTGTTTCATTTGCAACCGCTTTTGCCAGCATTGTTTTTCCCGTTCCCGGTGGCCCGTATAGGAATATTCCTTTTGGTGTTTCTATTCCTAATTCCCTGAATTTTTCAGGGTATTTGATTGGCCATTCTATGAGTTCTTTTATCTTTTCTTTTGTTTCTTCTAATCCACCTATATCACTCCAGGACACATTAGGTTTCTCTACAAATACCTCTCTCATTGCTGATGGTTGTACCTCTTTGAATGCTTCTTCAAAGTCTTTTTTCTTGACTTTTAAGTTTTCTAGTATTTCTATAGGTACTTGATCTTCCTCCAGATCTATCTTTGGGAATAACCTTCTCAGCGTTTTCATTGCTGCTTCTCTTGCTAATGCTTCAAGATCTGATCCCACGAAACCATGTGTTCTTTTTGCCATTTGATCCAGATCTACATCGTCAGATAACGGCATCCCTCTTGTATGTATTTGTAGTATTTCTTTTCTTTCATCTTCACTTGGTATTCCTATCTCGATTTCTCTGTCAAATCTTCCAGCTCTTCTAAGCGCTTGATCGAGTGTATCTGGCCTGTTTGTTGCTCCTATTACTATTACATCTCCTCTATCCTCCATCCCATCCATTAATGATAGTAATTGTGCTACCATTCTTTTTTCTACTTCTCCTACTGCTTCGTCTCTTTTTGATGCTATTGCATCTATTTCATCTATGAATATTATTGATGGTGCATTTTTCTTCGCGTTTTTAAATATTTTTCTGAGGTTTTCTTCAGCCTGTCCTACGAATTTTGACACTACTTCCGGTCCTTGTATTGATGTGAAGTAAACATCTGATTCGTTTGCCACCGCTTTTGCTAATAATGTTTTTCCTGTTCCTGGTGGCCCGTGTAGTAAAACCCCTTTTGGTGGTGCTATCCCTATTTTTTTGAATAGCTCAGGATGTCTCAATGGAAATTCTATCATCTCTCTTACTTTGAGAACCTGTTCTTCTAGACCCCCTACATCTTCGTATGTTACTTGTGGTCTTTCCGCTAGTTCCTCTACAGTTTCTTCAAGTATATTGATATTTGTATTGGATGTTACTCTCCCCACCTTCTTCGGTTTCATTTTAACTACTTTGAAGAATAACGGTTGCCCCCATACAGATATGTAGATTCTATCGTCTTGTGCTAGAGGTCTTCCCTTTAGGTGTCTTCTTGCGAATTCAGTGAAGTCCCCTGTGAATCTGACTTTTTTCGTTGGTGCTAGAGATAATTCTTTTGTTTCTTTAACATGGTCTATTTTTTCTATTATCACCGTTTCTCCCACAGACGCTTCTGCATTTTGCCTTACTATCCCATCCATCCGAATGATTCCTCTATCTTCATCTTGTGGATATGCTTGCCATACTCTTGCTGCTGTTTCGCTTTTTCCTTTGATCTTTATTATGTCCCCGCTTGATACCCCTAATTGACCTCTTGTTTTCGTATCTACTCTTGCTATTCCTTTTCCCATGTCGTCTTGGAGACTTTCAGCAACTTTCAGTTTAACGGTCATTTTTAATCAGTTTTTAGTTTTTTAAAATTATTTATTAGTAGTAAATTTCTTCATGTTAATTTAGTTCTTTGTGATCGATTTTTTTATACTCTTGGTTTCATTTATATGTTTAGTTATCCGTACTTTCATAATCGAAGTATTTTATATTTTGAAGAGTAGAAAGTTATTGAGGTTAATTTATATGATTCCAACGGGCTGTGAATCTATCGATTCTCTTCTTGGAGGAGGTCTTCTTCCAAAGAGAATTAACCAAATTTATGGTGCTTCTAGTACTGGAAAGACTAATTTATGTTTACAGGCTCTTGTTAATGCTCATAATGCAGGTAAAGAAGTTGTTTATATTGATACTGAAGGAGGGTTCTCTGAGAGAAGAGTTAAACAGTTAAATAATGGGGATTCTTCCTCTATTTTAGATAAAATATTTTTTCAACGCGTTTTAAGTTTCTCTGAACAAAATAAAGCTATAGAAGGATTGAAGGATTTAGATGTTGATTTAATTATTGTGGATTCTTTGACTTCTCAGTACAGACCTGAGTTAAGTAATGGAGATGCTCGTGAAGTTAACAGAGAACTTTCTATGCAAGTCAAAGAACTTACTAGAATCGCTAGAGAGAATGAAATACCTGTTTTGATCACTAATCAGGTTTATTCTGATTTTGAGTCCGATGAAAATGAAGTTAAGCCCATTGGTGGTGATGTTTTGAAGTATTCTTCTAAAGTTATCTTGCAGTTGGAGAAAGATGGAGATCAAAGAAGAGCTATTCTCAGGAAGCATTTATTTAAGAAGGAAAATGAATCCGTTAGATTTGATATCTGTCATAATGGTCTTAATGGAGTTTAAATTGATTAAATTATCTTACTATACATCCATTCGGTGGCATTCTTTCAAGTATCCAATTTAGATCTATTTTCACGTTGAATTTCTCTATTAGTTTCTTCTTTATTTGTTTGCTCGCTTTGTTCTTCTCAGTTTCACCTGGTCTTAGTAAAACGAGTTTTTGTTTACTTATTCCTTTCTTTTCAAATGTTTCGAGTGGAGCTACTTTTATCTCGTTACCTTCAATTGTGAATGCTATTTTTAGTTCTGTGTTCCTGTAATAATTTTTCTTTCCTTTTATCATGAACGATCCTTTCCCCATGTATTCTCCGGATTCCGCTCCCAGTTTAACTTGGCTTGGTTCAACGTGGTATACGTCTGTTGTGCCTACTCCTTGTTTCCAAGCTGAAGAGTAGCTTCCTGCAAATACAGATGTTTCCTCTAGATCTGTTTTTTTGGCCTTTTTTCCTTTTTTAATCACTGTACTTGGTGCTCCGTGTACATCTGCGTGGAAGTATAGGTCTTCTTCTTCCATATAATTTTTCACTATCTCTTCATTTTGGTCTGCATTTTTCCCCGCTACTACTAAGAAATCGTTGGTTGTTTTGAACCAGTGGAATTTGCTGTACCACTCTCTATTCTTCTTTATCTTTTTGAGTTTCTCTTTCTTGGTTTTCTCTGCTTTTTTCGCTTTCTTTATAAGTTTTTTTGTTTCTTTTATTGCTTTTTTGGCTCCTTCTATCTTCCCTTTGTATTTCTTGCCTTTTTCGTAATATTTAGCTGCGTTTTTAGTGATTTTTCTATTGGGATCTATCTCTATTTTTACCATCTTAATCTTTTTTGGAGTTTTTCCATGAATCCTTGGTTGGACAATCGTATGAAAGACACATCTCGTAGTTTTTTCCCCTTTGTCTAATTATTTTAACCATTGGCGATTCACATTCTTCGCATTTTTCATCTAATCCTTCCACTTTACCACTTTGAGGTAACGGATAAGTGTTTGTACATTTTGGATACCCACTACAACCTACGAATCTCTTTCCTCTTCTACTT
>JBMCFZ010000031.1:0-6273 GCA_048620055.1 archaeon
CAATCATGTCAGATTCAATTGGGAGATGAATGGTACTCTGAAGCAAAGAAAAAAGAACAAAAACTCAAAGAAAAACAAAAGGAAAGGAAGAAAAAACAAGAACAAAAAAGAAAAAGATAAGGAAGAATCCAAAATTCACCATCCACCTATTATATATCTCATCACTCATTCAAACAATTGAGGCGAAACACATGTACATTCAGGGGAAAATAAAGGAATCAATACAAAGGGAACTGGAAGAAGCAACCGGTCTAAAAGTGAGTGAAAAGGACTTAGATAAGCCACCTGAATCCAGCATGGGTGATTTTTCTACAACTATAGCCTTCAAATACGCTGAGGAGAGATCGAAAAAACCCGTGGAAGCAGCGAAGGAGATTAAAGGAAAGATAAATCCTGAGTTAATAGAAGAGATACAGGTGAAGGGACCGTACATAAACTTCTACATAGATAGAGAGAAATATTACTCAAAGGTACTTGAAGAAGCAAAGAAAGAGAAATACGGATCCAGTGGAGAAGGAAAGGGTAAAACGATTATAGTGGAATACTCAAGTCCAAACGTAGCTAAACCATTCCACATCGGTCATTTAAGATCAACAATACTGGGACAATCACTGAAAAATATTTATGAACGCTTAGGATATAACACGGTAGCAGTTAACCATCTAGGTGACTGGGGAACACAGTTCGGGAAGATAATTACTGCCTACGATAAATGGGGGAAACCGGATAAACTAAAAGAAGATCCAATTGAACACTTATACGGATTATACGTTAAATTTCACGAAGAAGCTGAAAAGAACTTGGAACTGGAAGATGAGGCTAGAGAACACTTCAAAAACCTAGAAGATGGAAAAAAAGAAGAAGAGGAGCTATGGAATAAATTCAGAGAACTAAGCATAGAGAAATTCAAAGAAACTTACAATAGGCTTGGAGTAGATTTCGACGAATACAAGGGAGAGGCACATTACGTGAAATCAGGTGAAGCTCACAAGGTAGTTGAAGAATCACTGGAAAAAAACGTAGCAAAGGAAGAAAAAGAAGGGGCAGTAGTTATACCGCTCGAAGAACATGGGTTAACAAATCTGATAATTCAAAAAGAAGATGGAGCGACAATATACTCAACCAGAGACCTGGCTGCAGCGAAGGACAGGTGGAAAGAACATGAATTTCACAGAAACCTCTACGTAGTTGGATCGGAACAGAACCTTCATTTTAAGCAATTATTCAAGACACTGGAAATGCTTGGATACGAATGGAGTGAAAAATGTGAACACGTGTCATACGGATTAGTAGATCTACCGGAAGGAAGCATGTCCACGAGGAAAGGGAAAATAATTAAACTAGAAGACGTGTTAAACGAAGCTCAGAAAAGATCAATGAAAGCAATAGAGGAGAAAAACCCGGATTTAGAGGAAAAAGAAGAAACATCTGACGAAGTGGGAAAAGCGGCAATAATATTCACGAATCTCAATCAAAAGAGAAACAAAAACATAAAATTCGAATGGGGAAAAGCCCTTGACTTCGAAGGGGACACCGGACCATACTTACAGTACGCACATGCAAGAGCAAGTGGAATAATAAAGGAAGTAAAAGGAGAACTACTCCGAGAGAACAACATACAGAAATTGGTTAAAAACAATGAATTAAATCCTGAAACAGGGGGATTGATCAAGAAACTATCGGAATTCCCGGAGAAGATAAAGAAAGCAAAGGATAAAAGAGAAACACAGGAAATAAGCAAATACTTATTAGAATTAACACATAAATTTACCAAATTCTATCAAAAATGCCCGGTGAAGCACGCTGAAACAGAAGAACTGAAAAAAACACGTTTAGAAACAACAAAAGCATTCAAAAACACCTTAGGACAGGGACTAAAACTCCTACAGATAACGCCTTTAGAGGAAATGTAGAAAAACAAAAAGATAAAAACAAAAACAAGTAAAATAAAAATAATAAGAGGAGGGAAAAAATGAATAAAAAAATACTTAAAAACAAAGCGGAAGGAATAATTAAGAGAGAATCAACTAAATCAAAATTCGAAGAGGAACACAGAGAAAAAGCACTCAAAGAGATCACTAAATTAATCGAAGAAGAAAAAATAAAAAGATTCAACGACCTAAAGAACAAAGTGAAGAAAACACTGTCAGATATAGCTGAAGAAGAAAGCATAGAATACTACGGAGAAAAATAAATAAACAAGGATCCGTAGCCTAGTCCGGACAGGGCAACGGCCTTCTAAGAAACTTTTTTAAAAGTTTCATCAAAAAACGTTTTCACGAACGTTTTTGGTTGTGAAAAGTTCGAAGAGAGCCGTAGGTCAGGGGTTCGAATCCCCTCGGATCCGTTTCAAATTCATTTAAAAAAAGGTGGTAACATTTACTTAACTGAGAAAGAAATAAGGGAAAACATAGAGAAAGAAAACTTAATCGAAGACTACATAGATATAGATACACAGATCAAGGAAAACTCATTTGACCTAACCTTATCAAAGATAGAGGAAATCAAGGAACCAGGTAAAATAGACTTCAGCAACAAAGAAAGAAAAATACCCTCTACAAATGAAATAAGGCCTAGGAAAAGAAATTCGAAAGACGAATACGGTTGGTGGATGCTTTCAAAAGGAAACTACCTCGCAGAAACAAATGAAACGATAAAAATACCTGAAAAAACAATCGCGATACAAAAACCAAGGTACAGTGTGGTTAAATCAGGGGCAATAACACCAACACAGATACTGACATCGAAGGAACCGGTTAAAATAAAATTCAACCTACAGGTAAATAATAAGGATGGGCTTGAAGTAAAGGAAAATGCCAGGATAATAACTGTTACATTCATAGAGTTAGGAAAAAAGAAACCAGGTTTTATAGAATGAAAAAACTTGAAAAACCCGTGAGAAACACGGTTAAAAAAGCATTTGAATTAACAAAAGGTGAAGAAGTACTCATAGTCACGGATGAAAAAAACCTGGAGATCTCAAAGGTATTCGCGAAAGAGATAAAGAAAATAGGGGCACAAATAAATTTATACCTACTTCCAGAGAACATAAGGCCTATTAGAAATACAACTCATTATTTGAAAAGATCAATTGAGAAGATAGATCTATTAATCTATATTCTAGAGAACAGAGCTGAAGAAAAAGGATTCAGAGTACAACTAGTCGATATTGGAAGAAGACATTCAAGGGTATGCATGATGCCGGGAATAACGGAAGGAATAATAAGAAGAACATTGAATGTCGATTACAATGAATTAAGAGAACTTACAAAGAAAATCACGGATTCAATCAGGGGAAAGGAAAAAATCAAAGTTACAAATGAAAAAGGAACGGACATAACCTTCTCGGTGAAAGGAAGAGAATTCCAACAGGACACGGGGAAAATAACCATGAGGGGAAGTTACGGGAATCTGCCAAGTGGAGAAACATTCACAGCCCCGGTAGAAGAAAATTTTACTGGAAAGATATACTTCGATTACTTAAGCAGTTTCGAGACTGAAGGAGGACACTTAGAATTTAAAAACGGAGAAGTAATAGATTACTCAGGAATACCTGAAGAACTGGAAGAGATAATGAAAGAGAAGAAAGAAAACAGGACAATAGGGGAATTCGGAATAGGTACAAATCCAAAAGCACATCCGAACAAAAGTTTCTTGGAATCAGAGAAAACAAAGAACACTGTACACTTCTCAATAGGCGACTCATATGGAATAGGAAAAAACAAGTCCGAATACCACTTCGGGTTCCTAGTAGAAAAACCGACATTGAAAACTGAAGAAAAAACAATAATGGAAAAGGGAAAATTCAAATTGAGTTAATTCACTTTTTCTGTAAGATGTATTTATCAATCTCCTTAGATCCAGCTTTACCTTCCTTTATGATCTCCATATCAGGATACTTCTTCAAGCAATCTTTAAACTTCAATGGAACCGATTGAAGAATAAATCCACCTTTCTTCAAGAAGAAAGGCAATTTATCAGAGTAATTAATTAAATGAATCGAATCGAGAGCCAAGATTAAGTCATACTTATCCTTACCAATATATTCTTCTAAATCAAGGTTCTTCTCATCTTTATCTATAAAAACATAGTCAATGTAACTCTTTTCAGGTTCAATAGCTTTCTTAGAAACATCTAACCCTCTCACGAATCCAAAATCGTAATTCTTTTCTTTCAAGTACTCCCAGAACCAAGCTTTACCTATCCCAATATCTAAAGCCTTTTCACAGCCATTGATCCATTTACCTATCTCAGAAACCATTTCCTCATACTTCTCAACCTGTTTATCTTTCCAAGAACCATAAACTTCATTGAAAAAACTTCTTTCAGTCATGATGAACCAATAAAATTATACATATCCTTGAATTTAACCTTAATTCCAAGATTCAAAGGAAAACTTTATATAGAAAAAACAATTTACTTAAACACATGGAAACAATATACTGCAAGCAGTGTCAAGCACCAGTAAAACAATTACTCTCCGATGAAAACTTCGAAGGATGGAGAAGATGCCATAAATGCGACGAATTAAACTACATAATAGCCACGGAGTCACAAGAAATATCAAAACAATCACTTTCAGAGATGCTTGACAAATTAAAACAGAACAAAACAGGCATACAAACACTTCAATTTCTCCTTGACAACGGGAAAACTCATGAAAAGAACATAGTTTTCTGCGTTGGAAAAGAATCTCAAACCTTTTTGGATTTACTTACAAATGTAGGGGTACTTGAAAGGGAAGCTAGAAAATATAAAATAGATAGAGCCTTTGAAAAATCAATTCAAGATTACATAGAGGAAAATATCTGTAAAAGGAGCTATAACAAGAGAAAGATACGGAGAAACTCATTTTAAAGAACAGATGAAATATATTAACTCGGACCTAAACTCAAAGTTAAGCAGAAGTGAGAAACAATGACTAAAAAGATCTACAAAGAATTAAAGAAAAAAATGAGAAGAATATCCTGTAAACTAAATAAAAAACAAGAACTCTACAAGATATCTAAATTTGCATCCACATTAGCACTATTTGCTATTCTATTAGTATTTATTTCATCATTGAACCTGGAAATGCGTTTTCCAAGAAGACAAGTGGCGAGACAAACAAATGCAGTTCTACAGCTTGGGGGAATGGACACACAGTTCTATGAAAATTCAGTGATAATCCCAATGAATTCACCGATACTCCCGGAGGCAACGGAAAGATTAACGGATTTAGGAATGAAAGAAAGAGAAATAGAAGGAGCAAGACAGTTTCTTTCAGAATCAATGCGTCCGAATGATGAGAAAATCCTCAATTACTATACAAATAACTTAAAAAAACAGGGGCACAGAATTTACACGACACCCTCATTAATAGATGTTAACAAAAGAGCGGAACCATTCCAAATAGATGTAGTGCCTGAGTGCGTGGGATGGATAGGGATGTTCGCAATAATAGCATTGATACTAGCGTATCCAGATGCCAAGAAAAGGGAAAAATTCCTAGGGATAGTGATGGCTCTACCTCTAATACACTTAATGAATCTAGTTAGATTATCAACAACGATATATGCGGGATGGAACTACGGAATAAAATTCCTTGATTTCGTACATGACTTCCTATGGAGAACCCTACTGATATTTTGGGCGCTTCTACTATGGTTGATATGGATAAAATACATAGTAAACGAAGAAGATGAGAAAGAAAAATGAAAAACACAAAGGTTTTTAATAGTTAAAACTTTTATTAACCATAAATAAATCAAAATAAAAAATATTTGAAGGTATAAAAAATGGTTGAAGACATTGAAGACATTAAAAAAACACAGAAAGAACTCGAATCTCATTTAAGTAAACTTGAAGGTAAAAAGATAAAGAAAGAGGATGAAGGGGAGCTTAAAAAACTAATCAAACAGAATTTAGATAAAAATAGAGAGATAAAGAATAAGTTAGAGAGATTGACAAGTGTGATAGAGGAAGCCGCACAGGAAAGTGAAGAACCAGACGAATCATCCAACGAATTACTGAAAACAATAGCAAAATCACAATCAGCATTACTTAACGAAGTGGAATCAATCCAACAGGGGGAAAAAGAGATTCATGATGAAGAGCTGAAGGAAAAAATAGATGAAATAAACAAAGCTATACATCACTTGCCTCAGGATAAAAAAATCAGTTCCTTCAAAGAAGAATTAAATGCACTCGACGAGAGCATAAAAGGAATATCTGAAAAGATAGAAAAAACAGATGAAGATCCAGAGGAACATGAAACAAGGTTAAACGTTCTTC
>JBMCFZ010000032.1:0-6170 GCA_048620055.1 archaeon
TGTTAAAAGAATTTCCAAATCATTAATTACCGAAGAAAATCCTTCAATTGGTTACAAAAGAAAACCAGCTTCTAAACCTCTATCTAAGAAGGAAGGTATTCTTTTAGATGAGGACGAGATAGGTGAATGCGGTCTTTATTCTTTTTCAATACTTTCTAATTTTAATATAAAAGAGCCTGTTGGATACATTAAATTGGATTTAGCATCCATAATTGCTCAGGGGCTTTCATTATCTTCTCAAAGAGTTCTGTATCCCCAATTAACAGGAGGTTTGGTCTTAACTGATGGTGAAATTTCTGATTCTTTAAAGATAGATAAAAAACCTTTCACTAAATTCGGAGAATCTATTAAAGGAAAAATACGTGAAAATATCTCCAGGGAAAGAATAAAAGGTTCGAGTGGAAGTTCGAAATTATTTGAAACTAATTTTAAAGAGAGAAATCTTCAGGTTTGGGTTCTAAAAGACGATGAAACAACTAGTGATGGTTTATTCAGCGAGGTTTATGTTTGGAATGGTTCTTTGTACGCTGTTCCCAAAGCTAATGTTAGCGATGCGCTCAGAAGAGTTAAAGAAGAAGGACATTCAACAGGTATATCTTTAATTGACTCTATTTCTTCAGGAATTGCTTGGGAGATAGAGCATATGGATAAGAAAAGAAAATTCATCGATTTAGGCGAAATAAATTCTCTTGAAAGTGCTAATATTAATTTACCTAGAAACTTAAGAGGTCAAATCCATGTCGGTGACTTTGAAGCTGATTTAAACTTAAAATTAGAGTTAAGGTTATTTCAATCTAATTGATTCAAGGTTTTTTGGCGATGTCGTGTTAACTTTGAATTTGTAGTTTAGGCTTTTTGCGAAGTTCTTTGTTTTATTTTCTTCTCCATGTACAACTAGGACTTTTCCTGGTTTCGGTGATAGTTTTTTGTAGTATCCCAATAACTCATTTATATCTGCGTGTCCACTGAATCCTGATATTGTTTCTACTCCTGCTCTTACTTTGTATTCTTTTAATTCTCCTTTTCCATTTTCTATTACTACTTCTTTGTTTCCTCTCTCAATTTTTCTTCCAAGTGTTCCTTGTGCTTGATATCCTACAAATATTATTTGGTTCTTCTCATCTCCACATAGTTTTTTGAAGTAATCTATCACTGGTCCTCCTGACATCATTCCACTTGGTGATACTATTACTGATCTTCCTCTTTCAGTTATGTCTTCTCTTTCATTTCTATCTACTCTTTGGAATATTTCTGACTCGAAAGGTGACTTATTGTGTAATATTCTTTTCTTTACGCTTCTCTTGAGGTATTCTGGATATGCTGTGTGTATTGCTGACGCTTCTTTTATCATTCCATCTATATATACAGGTATATCGAAGTTATTTTTCCTGTGATGTTCTTCTAGTATAAGCATTATTGCTTGTGATCTTCCTACTCCAAATGCTGGTATTAGAACTGTTCCGTTTTTATCTGTTGTTTCTTTTATTATTTCTAATAATCTTTTTTTGCTTTCTCGAGTGTCTTTTTGTCTGTCTCCTTGTCCTCCGTATGTAGATTCTATTATAAGCGTCTCTATTCTTGGGAATTTTGTGTGTGCTGGGTTCAACATTTCTGTATACCCGAATTTTAGGTCTCCAGTATAAACTAAGTTGTGTGCTCCTTCTCCTATGTGAAGGTGTGTTATACTTGATCCTAATATGTGGCCTGCATTTTGAAGAGTTAACCTCATATCTGGTGTTATGTCCGTTACTTCTCCGTAGTCTTTTGCAACTGAATGCAGTATTTGTTTCTTGATTTCTTTTTGAGTATACGGTATATTTTTTCCTTCTCTCTCTGTTATTTTTACAAAGTCTTTTTGTAGTAAAGTCATTAAGGTTCTTGTCGGCGAGGTTGAGTATACTGGGCCGTTGTAACCATAGTTATATAGGTAAGGTATGAATCCTGAGTGATCTAAGTGAGCGTGGCTCACTACAACTGCATCTAATTCGTCTAGCGAGAAGTTTATTGATGATAGATAAGGATATTTGTCTTTATCTTTTCCATCGACTTTTATTCCTGCATCCAATAGTACTTTACTTTCAGGTGTTTCTAGCAGGAAACAGCTCCTTCCTACCTCTCTGTTTGCTCCTAGCGATGTTGTTCTAACCCATTCTACTTTTTCAGGGGGTGCTTGAAAAATTTTTTCTCCAAATCCTTCTAGTATCTTCTTTCTTTGTTTTTCTTCTTCTGCCAATATGTTTCTTATTGCTGTTAGTGTTCCGGGTTCTTCTTTTGGGCTTCTCTGTAGTTTTGGTTTCCAACCTGTTTTTGTGGTTATTTCTCTTATTGTTTTTCCACTTTTTCCTATTATTAATCCTAGTTTTTGAGCTCTTATTGTTACTCTGCTGAAACTTGGACTGAATTCTATTGACTGTATCCCTGGGTCTCTAGGTATTATTTCTCTTATTGTTTCTTCCGCTTTTTCAGGGGGTTGTAGCATTGATTTGTCTGTTCTAGGTATGACTCTCTTTTTGAATTTCTTGGCTAGATCTCTTATTATCTTTTCATCATTGATTAGTTTTGAGATATTTTTTGAATATAATACTAAGTCGGATCCTTCTGCTTCTATTTTACTTACCATTGCTTCTTCTGGTATTTCTTGTCTTATTTCCTCTTTTAATTCATCTAAGTATGTCATTTTAAACTCCTCTTTCTGTTTTTTTAGTTAATTGGTTCTTTTACTAGTGTATTTGTTAGTATCTTAAAGTTAAGTTCATTATATCTAATGTTTACTTTGTTCTTTCTTTTTCTCTGTGTTTTTCGAGCGGGTGAGCCCTTTTGATGTCCTTTAGGCGTTTATATTTTTCTTAAGTTTATGTCTTTTTTTAGTTCTTCTATTTCTTCTTCAGTGTATTTCTTTGATCCTTTATCCGTGATTTTCATTAAGTGAATTTGTCTTCCTCCGGACATTGAGTCTCTTTCCTTCGCTGCGTGTATTGCTTTTATTGCTATTTTCAAGTTCTCCTCTGTGGTATTCTCTTCGTCGTAGTAGTTCTCTAGTACTCCGTAAGCTATTGGTGATCCGGATCCGGAAGCTACTGCTTTTTTCTCCATTTTTGATCCTAGTGCATCTAATGAGTATAGCCTTGGTTCCTCGTCGTATCCTCCCATTATTAAACTCACGTAGTATGGTAACATTCTTCTTCCTTGTAATACGTTTGCTAATAAGGTTGCTGCGGAGTCTACATCCATTTTTCTTTTTCTTTCTAGTTGGTATATATTAGTTTGAGCTTTCATTATTCTTCCCAGTATTTGAGCGTCTCCTACTCCTCCTGAGATTGTTATCGCTATGTGGTCCTGTAGTGGTATTATTTTTTCAGCATATTTGTCCGCTACTAAATATCCCATTGATGCTTGGCTTTCTGTTGCTAGAACAACTCCGTCGTCGGATTTTAATCCTAGTGTCGTTGTTCTCGATTGATTTTCATACATTTTTTTTCTTTCTTCTTGTTTTTCGGGTGTCATTGTAGTACTTCCTTTTTTGAGGTAGTATATAAAGAATTTAAAAGATTAATTTGATTTAGAGGGTTTGTTGTTGTTTTAGGGTGAGTTAAAATGTTCTTGTTTTTACAAGTATTTAAATCTATTGATTCTTTTCCTCTTCCTCTTCATCAATTGTTTTTTCCTTTATTCCTATTTTTTCGTAATTTGTTTCTTCCTTTATTTTTTCTTTTACTTTTTTAATTTCTTCTTCATCTTCTGAGAATGTTCCAGCAGGTAATTTTACCTTAAGGCTTTTTTCCTCTTTGTTTTCTTCTGCTTCTATTTCCTCTTCATCTACTGGTAAATTTTCTTTGATTATTATCCTTGATTTGCTTAGATCCTCTTCAAATATCTTTTTAACTTTTAACTTATACTTCAGTTTTTTACCTGCTAATGGGTTGTTGAAATCTACTCTTACTCTTCCACCTGAGACTGTTTGTATCTTGGCTGGTTTACCGTCCAATATTACGTGTAATCCAGGCATGGGGGTTACATCTGTGTCTTCAAAATCCTTCGTTGGAACCATGTCTACTTTTGACGGGTCTCTTTTCCCATAAGCTTTTTCCGGAGGAATAATAAATTCTTTCTCTTCTCCTTCTTTCATTTCTTCTAGATTTTCAGTCACTCCTTCAATTAATTCGTCTTCGCTTGTTATGTCTTTTGGACCGTACTCTATTTTCTCGTTGTATATGCCGTTTTCTTCAGCTATTTCTTTATCAGTAGTGTCAAAAACTTTTCCAGTTCGTTTTATTCTTCCTGTGTACTCTATCCTGTAAAATCTATCCATATTAATCATCTTAAAATTTTTTTAAGTATTTCCCTGCTATTTTTCTGTTCTTAGTTCCTAATTAATTAACTTATTCTTACTTTAAAAATACGTCTTCTTATTCGAACATTATTAATTCTTGGTTCAGAGGTATATAAACCTATTCTGATAATTTCTTTTCCATCTTCTCTATTATTTTGTATGTTCCTTTAGTAATATAAAGGGGGGTAATGGTAATTAATCACGATGGAATAAAGATTACATAAGAATAGGAGTGAATGAAATGAAAAAATCAGGATTTTTCCTAATCATAATAATTCTCTTCGGCTTATCCTTAGGACCTTTGACTTATTTCCTAGGAGAAAATGACGAAATGGAGTTCCCTGAAGAAACTGATGAAGATGATTTCCAAGAGGCTCCTGAATTAAGTTCTTTTTATTCTGAATTTTCCGGAGATTTAGTTGGATTGGATCAATACATTCGGTTTGAAGTGTATGGGACGGAAAATGATCTAAGAGGAGAAATAGAAAGTATTTTGTCTGAAGTGCCTGAGTTAGAAGGTAACTATTCAGTTAGTTCTCCTTCTCTGACAAGAGATATTTGGGTTTATGAAGGAGAGATCCCTGTGGAAAACTGTTCGCAATCCAGAAGAAAAGGATTTGAAGTATGGTATCATCTATCACCTTATTTTGATGATTTAAACGTTTACAGAGATTCTAAAGTCACTATGCCTTCAGAAATAACAGGTGTAGATCCAGAAGATGATGAATTTAACCAGGTTGAAGTATACACTGAAAATAGAGAGATAGAATCACAATTAATTTACTCTCAATCTCAAGAAGATAAATCAGTTACGTTAGTATGTCCTGATCTGATAGTGGACTCTGAAGGTAATTTAACGGAAGTTTCTTCGGACTGTGTTCAAAGTGAACCGCAACCAGAATACGATTACGGGGTAACGAAAGAACACCTACAGAGAGATGGAGAAATAATTGAGAAGAATTATTCGTTGGAGGTGCTTGAAGTTGAAGGATACAACTCTAAATTCCGTTATGAGGAGAATGTCTCAAAGGAAGAATTAGAAGAAATAAAGAACTTACCAGATACAGATTTGGATAATGAATCCAAAGTAGTTTCAATTAATTCGGAGAATAAATCATTATTTGAGGAAACTATTAGCTCGATAAACGACAAGGAATTCCTAGAAGCTCTAGAAGAACCAACTAAAGAAGTGAAGGTTCAACTACCTGAAGAAGTTGTTCTAAACGGAGAGAATCACTCGATTAAAGAAATAGGCCCAAGGGAAAGAACTATAAATGTTTCAATGGATATGGAAGAGGAAGTGCTTGTAGAAATAAGCTATAAAGTGATATACGGAAGACTAATTGACTTAGAAATCCTTTAATATGCTTCTTTCCTGGCGATACGTTGTAAAGTCAATTAACTTAAACTTATTATAGCGTCAGCTATATCTCCTTTTGATTCTTTAAGAGCTTTTTCAGCCTCTTCTTTTGATGATTCTGCCTTCTCCATCACTGTTTCTACGTCTTCATCGCTATATTCTTTTTTCTTACTTTTCTCTATATCTCCCATAACCTGAAGGCTTTCATTTCCCTTCATTTTAATTAAAGTAACTTGTGGGTTTTTTACAATGTAGTTATCTTTACCTTTTATCACTACTTCTTCAGCGTCAATTTCCTCTGACTTAATTCCAAACTGCTTCATCATCTTCTGCATTTTCTTTGGGTCCATCGATCCTGGCATCATTATATCATCCTCTTTGTCATTTATTTTTCTCTAAATGTATTGGTTTCTCTTCACTCATATTACTTTTGCATTCAAAAACTAATTCTTATTTAAGTAACGATTCTTTTATATATAC
>JBMCFZ010000033.1:0-6160 GCA_048620055.1 archaeon
GGTCGCTTCTTCATGGTATGGAGGTGGATTAAACATGACTGAAGCTTATTGTGTTAAATGTAGAGAAAAAGTTAAAATGAAAAATGGTAAGGAAACCACTACGAAGAATGGTAGAAAAATGATGAAGGGAAAATGCCCAGAATGTGATACCACGGTAAACAGATTTATCTAGTTTACCTCCTTCATTTTTTATTTTTTTATTTTTGTTCTTCAACTTCTATTTTTACATCTATTTAATTAAGTTCTTTAGATATCACTATAACTATATCTTAATCTATTTAGAAGTATATTGGCCTAGCTAGAGGTGAGTAATATAGGGAGGACGGTGCCGCGCCGTCCTCCTGAACAAACGGTGACGCGTTGGAGAAAGGGTCTGTTCACTATAATATATGGATTAATAGTTATTTAAGTGTTTGGTTTTTCCTATGAAAAAGAATTATTTTACTAAATTTTTCTCTATTCTAAAGGTATTTTAAACTTCTTACTAACTTTAAATGCATTTAATGTTGTTTTAATACATCGGTATTACTGGATCATTTTTTAATCTCCATCTTCCACTTTCTTTAGTTAAACCATAGGTTAATTCCTTCATTTCACTTATTTCTTCGTCTAAAACCATTCCCTGAATGTTTACCTCTGTTTTAATCGTTGCTTCAGTATCTGTTGATTCTTTTTCCAGTATATTCAAATTTATGTCTAGCTGTCTTAATGCTTCTCTCTGTTCTTGAGTAATATTCTCTGCTTTTTCATTGAATAATCTTCTTTCATCTGCTTCTACGTAGTAAGATGCTCTTTCAAGGTTTCCTAGGTCTATTTGATGCACGTACTCATTCATCGTCCATTCAAGAGTACCTATTCTCGGTGATGCTAAATGACCTGCTCCCGCTATTCCTATTCCTATTATCAGTAAAATAATTGATGCTTTTAGTACCCCTAAGAAATTTCCTTTTCCCGACATATCTCTTAAAAGCGCGTCTCCAAGCATTATTCCCGCATAAGCTACTGTGAAAGAGGATATTATAAGCGCTATTGGAGAAAGAGCTGTTAAAGTACCTGCTTCCATGAATAATTCCTGTGTGTAGTGTCCTGATACGAACATCAGTAAAGGTGTTAAGTAACCGAAGAAAAGAAATCCTGCTGCAAATATCGACACTGTAACTATAAGTATAGATGTTCCAGAAGGAAATATGAATAGTCCCGTGGGTTCTGTGTAGAATCTTACGAATATTCCTATTAAGAAAGCTAAGAAACTGAGTAGAAATAACCCTAAGGTTCTCCCCCTCACTAAATGCCTAAATATTTCAGGTTTTTTTATCTCTTTACCTTTGATCTTCATTTCATTCACCACGCTCTTGTAGTGATTAGTAGTTGGAGATTTAAATACTTAGTAAATCCCTGGGTTCTTTTTCTTCAGATTCAAAGAGTTTTTCAATTAAAGGTATTTTCTCACTTGCTTTTTCATATGCTCTTAATCCTAATTCGTATTTGATAACTAACCAGTAAACGAAGTAACCTACTACTATTCCTCCAAATATATCTGTAAAGTAATGTACCTGTAGGTATAGTCTTGAGAAAATTACTAAAGACGCTAGTGAGAACCATATTAGTTTCTTGCTCCACTCTCTCTCAAATAGGAATGCTAAATAAGTTGATCTGCTCGTATGTCCCGATGGAAATGAAGCATTTGGGCTGAGGCTTCTTATTAAAGGCCTTGGTCTAGCTGTTATTCCTTTTAAAGTCACTATTATTATTCCTTCTATTAAAAGACCTATTAACATGTTTGAAGATAGTTCTTTTCTCCTCAGATAAACTAATAGAAGAATAATTAAAAATAAAACAGTGTATGATGCTGCATGTGTTATTATAAGCATTAATTCTTCCAATATAGGATGATGTATATTTTGCATTAGTTCCAGTACTGCTTTATCTACCGGGTTCATTGTATCTTCCTCTTTTTACTATATTAATAGTTTTCCTGTGTCCATTATTTTTTTGTTATCCAGTTTTAAGGTTGGTTGGAACAGTATCGCGTCCCAGTGTATATCTGAATCTATGTCTCCTCCGAAGTCGATATTTTTCCCGAAGGCTATGTGACATGTTCCCTTTACTTTTTCATCTTCAAGTGTATTACTGGTTATCGTTGCCTTCGGATTCATCCCTATTCCGAATTCAGCTATTTTCCTTCCATTTTTATATTTCCATAGTTTTTTCTTGAATTCTCTATCTCCTTCTACTTCTCTTGTTTCTCCGTTTTGTATGTATACAGTTGTTTTTGGCTTTGCTATCTCTTGCATTGAATCTATTACTAGTTTACCGTTTGCTTCCTCTGGAGCTGTGTATATCTCTCCGCTTGGAAGGTTTCCGTATTCTCCCGGGTTTTTCATCCGTCCGAGGTCTTTTCCTATTTCATTGGGTATTTTCAACGTTAGGTTTGTCCCTGAGTTTGTTTCTATCTTCACTCTTTCAGCTTTCTTCATCTTCTCAGTTAGTTTCTCCGCTTCTTTCCTCATTCCTTTGTAATCTATATCTATTGTTCTTCTGAATGTTTCCTTTGTTATTCCTGGCAGTGTTGCTACCCTCGCTCCTTTTTCAGTTGCTTTTTCTCTTGCCTTCATGTGTGTATAGGAATTCCTAGTTGGAATTATTATAACATCAGGTGATTTCTTCATGAGGTGCTCAGCTAACTCCGGAGCTTTTAATTCCCCTTGTTCCTGTTCTTTTACTTTCAATAAATATCTTTCCCATGTTTTTTCTCCGCTAGCTCTGTAGAATGCTTCTCCTATCTCTTGACGTGATTCATCAGTTATTACTAATACTTGTTCCTCTTCTTTTAACCCTATACATTCTTCCAGTGCTTTTTCGGCAATTTCACTTATTTTTTTATCTTCATTTTCTTCAGTCATTTTTTCACACTTATTTTTTCTTTTGGTTGTTTTTATTCAGTTGACTTATTTCCCTCTAAATAATGTTTTGTTTTATCGGTTGTCGCTTGGTGTTTCCTAGTCATTTTGACTTTTACTCCTTTTCTCGTTTTCTCTATTTTTTTTATGTCTACATCTAGTCCTATGTGTCTCAAGTAGTTTTTGTAGGCTTCTGCAAATTCTTCGCTCGGTAGGTCCAAAGTAAATTCTTCTTCCGCTATTTCTCCTTTTTCTATGTTTCTAATTGTTTTTACTAATGGTATTAGGATGCTTTTTCCAAGTTCTTCCGCTTCTTTCTCTAGTTCTCTTCCTTTTAATCCTGTTTCGTGTGCTTGGAACCCTTGTCTTATTATTCTTCTGAACATGAATGGTTTGCCGTAGTTGTTCCAGAACTTAAAAGCATATTCTAACTCTGAATTGCTTGCTTGGTTTGATGTGTATTTTAGTTGTTTGTCCATGCTCCTTGTTTTCAGTACTATCCCTTCTCTTCCTTCTTTCCCCATTTCACGTATTTTTTCCAGTAGTTTCTTCCCTTCATGTGGTTCGTATTGTCCTATTTCCTTCACTCTATTTATACCGTATTTATCCAGAACTTTCTTCTTCTCAGGAACCCCTATCGGTACATTTGTCTTTTTATCTCTGATGTCGAATGCGTAGTAACCGAATTCCTTTTCCTCCGGATATCTCTTCTCTATGTATGGATTGTTCTGCCCTATTACTTCTCCACAGATCATCATTTCAGGGTTTTCAGAGAAGAATTCCTCGTATTTTTCTTTATCTATCCTTTCATTTGTGTAAGGACAATCTAATCCTCCTCTTGTGAGTGCTTTTATTTCTCCAAATACTTCTGTTATTCTGACGTTGTATCCGTTGAGTTTTTCTTCGGCGAATATCTTTGAATCAAAGTTTTTCTTCATTCCTTTTTCAAGCATCAGTATTCTACGTGTTTTCGGGTACCCTCGAATTATCTCTATGTCCACTTCGGTGTCTTCATCCTTCTTAACTTCTTCTTTGTCTTTGAAGAACACGTTTGTTCCTTTTTCAACTTTAGAAGTGACTCTTCTGAATCTTAAGTATGGAGGATAGTCCTCTACAAATTGAATTAGCCCTGAGTCGAGGTAATGTTTTATTTTCCCTTTCTCCAGGCCCAGTTCTTTCTCTATCCTTCTTCTAACTTTCTCTCTATCCACTGGATATGGAAGTTTTTTCTCATTCATTTTTCTCATGTCCTTGATTTACCTAAACTTGTACTCCTCTTTCACATAATGTGCAGATTCCTTTTTTTTCATTGAAGTGTTTTGAACAAACTAGTGCTCCGCATGACTGGCAAGTGTTTAAATTCCTGGAGGGTCTATTACATATATTACATAAAGAGGTTAATTCATTCATGGGGACTCGATTAAAATGAAGTTATCATCGTATAAAATATTTTCCGTATTTGGAATAGATGTGGAGTTACACTGGTCATTTATCCTATTCATCTTAGGAATCCTCATACTCGATCCAACCTTCTTCCTCATTCTAGTAATATTATTCGTATTCGTAACTGCTCATGAGATATGTCACTCCATTGTATCTCTTAGGAACGATATAAAGGTTGATAAAATCATGTTACTCCCTATTGGAGGGGTAGCTATGATGGATATAAGTGACATGGACCCATGGTTAGAGTTTAAAATGGCCATAGCTGGACCCGTTTTCAATTTCAGTATGGCGGGACTATTCTTTTTACTTAGTTACATAATCGGTCTTCCTCTATGGAAATGGGTAAATATTTTCTTCTCAGACCCCGATGCATTCACTCTTCCGCTAATCCATCTACTCATATTCTACTCCTTCTACGCTAATTTAATCCTAGGCATATTCAATTTATTCGTACCTGCTTTTCCTCTCGATGGGGGCAGAGTATTCAGAGCACTACTCGCTTTCAAGTACCCTTACCTAAAGGCAACTGAGATGGCAAAATACCTGGGTTTCCTCATAGCGGGAATAATGTTCTTCATCGGAATAACGGGTCTCCTAACCGGAGCGGGAGGAGGAATATGGATAATGATAATAGCGATGTTCATAGGGCTGGGAGCATCATCGGAATACAAAGGACTAGTATCAAAAACAATACTATCACAGATAAAAGTTGAAGAAGTAATTACAAGGATATTTCCAACTGCAAACAAAGAAGAATCCGTTGAAACAGCTGTAAGAAGAATGATGTCACTTCAAAAATCAAACCTATTGATATACGGTGAAGAATTACACTTAATAGACAAGAGTAAATTAAAACAAATCAGTAGAGATAAATGGCCAATTACCAAAGTTGAGGAGATCACGAAACCCGTAAAAACATTCACGCTTGAAAGCAACTTAAGAGATATACACAGATACATGCTACAGGAAGGAATTCAACTAGTACCAATAACTAAGAATAAGAAATTAATAGGAGTAGTTTACTATTCAAGCTTAAACAGAGTCATCGAAATATCTAAGAACACAGGGTACATAGAGGATAAAAAAAGAAAGCCAATAAGAAAGGCACAAAGGAAAAAGGAAATTAAAAAAGATAATTAATCTAGAGGGGAAAAGATGAATAAAAACATTGAGAAAGAGATAAAGAAAACATGTCAAGATATAAAGGAATTGAAGATTCAAGGAGCAACCAATGTAGCTCTGGAAGCAGTTAAATCACTTAAAGTAATTGAAAACGAAGAGGAACTTGAAGAATCAATTCAACTCCTGGAGAAATCAAGACCAACCGAGCCGATGATGAGAAACGGCTTGAAATACGTTAAATCAAAATACAAAGAAGGAAAAGACATAAAGAAAAGTGTTGAAGAATTCGAACAAATAATTCAGAACTCAGTTGAAAAGATAATTGAAATCGGATCGGAATACATACCTTCAGATACGAGTATAATGACACACTGCCACTCCAGTTTAGTAGAGAGAATAATAAAGGAAGCCAACAGGGAAGGAAAAATAAAGAAAGTCGTGTTAACTGAAACAAGACCAAGGTATCAAGGAAGAATAACCGCTAAGAAACTAGCGAAGGAAAATATATCCGTTGAACTGGGAGTTGATTCAGCCAGAATAGAGCTACTGAAGGAAGTTGACTTAGCGATAGTTGGAGCTGACTTAATCACTAGTGACGGTTATCTATTCAACAAAATAGGAACACATGAATTAGCACTATCAACTCACAACATGGAAGGAAAGAATTTTTTAGTGGCTGCACAGCTTTTGAA
>JBMCFZ010000034.1:0-6051 GCA_048620055.1 archaeon
TTTCTTTTTTGTAGAATAGAACTTTTGACATAATTACTTTTGGATTTGATTTAGACCTTTAACAAGATAAGAATTAACAGGACTAATACTGCTATAGCCCAAGGGATAGCGAAGATGAGCTCTTTATGTAAGTTTTCTTTCCAATTAATCATCACCTAAAGCTTAACCTAATTTCTAATCCTGTTGTGTCCGTTCCCGCTTCATCCACATCTATCCTTATTTCATCTGCTTCTGATACATCATCATTTGAGGTATCAATCGAGGGTTGGGTGGAAGCATTCACCGAATCCTTGTCCCCCTCGTCTATCGTAATCTTGGTAGAGAGCATATCCACATCGTCTGTTGCATTGTGGATTTGAATAGCGGGGTCTCCTGAACTTGAAGCGGTAAACACGTGGGCATCAGCATCCACTAATTCCTTTCCATCTAAGTCTGCTGGCACTACCCACTTCATTTGGTTATCTCCTGTTTCCAGGTCTGTATCCTCTGCTATCGGTTTAAGGGAAACTGTCTTGGTTTCTACGGGCTGGTTGTCCATATCTCCCAAATAACCCCATTGGGTGTTGGAAATTGTAACCGAGTCTATTGTTGCCAACTGAGCCAATTCCGAGGAAGTAAGTTCATTATCAGAACCATCATTTACAATAAGATTATTGGTATTTAAATCCAATGTTCCATCTACTACTTCTACCCCTGAACCGTCCGAATGAACTCTAAAACGGGTGGTTCCTCCAGGTTCTTGTAATTCTAAATCCTTGTCAGTTTTAGGTGTAAGTTCAAAATCCCCACTTCCAAATCCAATAATTCCAACTTCACCCGATATAATTCCATTATCAACTGTTAATTTACCAAATTGAGGTTCATCGCTTGTTGATAAAGCTTGGTCTAATCCACCTAAATACCCCCATTGAGTATTTGTAATAGTAACTGAATCAATATTAGTAATTTGGTCTTCTTCATCTGATGTAATAGAAGAAACATCTTGTAAGTCTCTTGCTTCAATATCATCTATCATCTTGGAAGTAATACCAAGAATAAGACGATAGTCTCCATCAGATTCATTTTTAGTTGAAGCAGATGTATTTTCCTGTCCCCTGCTAACGGTTAAAGTATCATTTCCAGTATCTCTACCTGTAACACGAACTATCTCTGCATTTGGGTCATCTGCAGGGTCTGAAGCCGCATCAATATTCCACCAAACCATATTATATTCTCCGTTTGCAGGGTCAGGGCAATTACTAGCTTCTCCTGAAGATAATTGAATAGTTGTATCTGTATCCGAGTGTGTTCCAGATACTTGAACTTTTACTAAGTTTTGTGTTTGGTCTAAAGCCATATTTTTATGTTATTGTTAAAACTCCATTAGACTGACTAGGGTCTAGTTCAAAGGAATCTCCATCATTTAAGGTAACTGAGTTTCCATAATCAAAGTATGCTATAAGTTCATCGTTAGAAGCACTATCATTGTATATATATACATACCTAAATGGTCCTACACTTCCACCAGAAGCTGTAAGAGTGAGGTCATCTATTGTTAGTTTGGCAGTACCACTACTTACACTCCAGTCAGAAACTGTTAATTCTCTTGAACTACAATTTGAATAATCAATTTCAGTTACATTAGATAATTCTCCATTTCCATCTGCAGTAGGGTTATCTGTTTCATCGCCAGGAGCAGTATCAGAAAGAGCAACCTTTAAGGTATCACTATCAAAATCGTGAATTTCAAGCCCTAAATCTAATACAAAATCATTTACTTTATTATATGATGCCATTTTACTTATTTAATTTAATTTATATTTTTCTATTTATTTTTGGTGTCAACCTTTTATTGTAATCCCTATGCCTTGTAGCATAGTAATTTTGAACTTTCTCTAACATCGTTTTTATTTCTCCCTTATATATTCTTGCTTTATCTGCTAATCCTTTACTTTGAGCATATTTTAATGCTGCTCCATAAGAAAGAACTGTATGAAAGTTTGGTGGAAAACCAGGTTCTCTATCAGTATCAGACGGTGTAAATTCTTTAATATCTCTTTCTACATACATCTTTAATCCCCGACTAAGAGTAACATCATCATCACTTGGTGCTGGTTTTAAAAAAATCATATCTCCTAATAACCTGTAATATCTTGGCATACTTTTTTCTTCAAACCATTCAGATAATGCAGTTCCAATTGTTTCTTCTTGAAAAGGATATATTCTATAAAAGTCTCCTTCACTATCCTGAACTTCTACTCTGAATATATCAAAAGCATCAGTTGGAAGAGTGTATTGTTCCTGTCCATCTTTTAAATCAGTCCTAGCAATTGGTCTCTTGTCTTCTCTACCAGAATCATCCCATTCCCAGTTCGTATCAGACTCCCAAATTAAAGTAGCAACTCTCCTGTACCACTCGTTTGCATATCTAATAAATGTCTCCTTTGTAAGAACATTCTCATCATCTTCATCAATATCAAGTAAAGATAAAGTATCGTGATAAAGAGACTTGTATTTATCTGTATCGTTATATATTTCCATTTAATTTTTGTAATAATTTAGTAAATTTAGAATCTAGAAGTTTCGCATTACTTGATAAGCAATGACCTCCTAGTTCCTTCATAATTGGTACTAAATTTGGTCTATTAAAATGACCTTTATCTTGTTTTTTATAACCTTTATTATATGTATCGGTAAAATGTGTCCACGCACTAAATGGTACATCAAATTTATCGCATAATTTCTTTACTTCCTGAGTAAACTCTACATCAACCCCGTACTTCGTAGTTGATAATATTTTCATTAGTTCCGTAGTTTCTGGTTTATCAAATAAATATACTCTAATATCAGCTCTTCTAAAGTAATCCGCTACATAACTTGCTTTTTTTCCTCCAATATATTTTACGAACTCCCTAATACTTCTTTCCAGTTTTGGGTGTTTTCCTCTAATAGGTGAATGCATCGCTTTAACTTCTCGGCTAGTACCAACAGGGACAGTAGAATGTATAATAGTAAACTCTGGATTATACTTTTTAGTATATCTTCTAACTTCATCTTTAAACTCATCTGAATAAGGGAAACAAATATGAAGAATATCACAACTTTCATCCGTCCATTCTGGTTCATCTTCTCCTCTAATCTTAGTAGGATAATATTCTTTTAAAACATTGTAGAGTGAAGTTCCAACTTCTCCATCTCCTATAATTATTCCTTTCATTTTAGATTTAACTTCTTAAACATTTTATTGTACCTTTTTATAAAATTATGATTCTTAACAGCGTGGTCGTGTCCTTGTATTCTTATCTTTTCTCTTTCAGCTTTATGATTTAAATAATATTTTATCTTGGAAATTGCCTCTTTCGCTGTATTAAAATAGACTTTATGTTTATCTTCTTTAAATAGTTTTTCACATCCTGGAAACTTCTTAGTAAGAGAAAAACCTTTATACATTGGAATTATGAAACCCCTGTTACTTGTATATCCTGGAATATCCCAAAAGTTTGAAATATCTAAACTTATCTTAGAAGAGCAATAAATCTTTGGCATATTCTTATAAACCATTGCTCTTTTTCTTACATCTTCTTCATTAATTAATTTTACATCAACCTCTTTCATTATTTCTTTTATAAGTTCAGTTCTCCTGCTTAAAGCACCATCATACATCCCTCCTATAAAAACTACATCATAATCATATTTTTCATCGTACTCTATACCAGGAACTATCTTACATCCGAGAGGTAAATATTCTCCTTCCAGTCCAACTTTATCTTTCCAGAATTCGTGCTGTCCATCATTTGTTACAAAGAACCTATCTAATCTATCTGTAAAATCTATTTTTGGAACTCTACCTGTCCTTTCATCTCTTAAATCTGCATACCATAAAACTATCTTTGTCTTTGGTAATTCTTTTCTAACTTTTAAAGCATCTACATTATTTAGTGGGGCATCCATTAAAAGATATACTACTAAATCAGGATTAAACTTAATTACATCATTTGCCCATCTCCCCTCTTTCCTGCAATCAATAAAAGTATATTCTTCAACTTTATCCATTAACCGCATTGCTTGTTTCTGTCCTTGCATATTAGGACAGTACCGTTCCCATATTGGTGTCTCAGTTCCTACGAGTGCTACTCTCATTTGTCTTTATTTTAAATAATTTTTTAGCATAGAATCTTTCTAACTCTTTATCATATTCTCCTCTTTTAGCAGCTCTATTTATCGAATGAGAACCAACGTGCTTTACTAATACTCTATTATCTACATATCCATCACAATCTGACTTTAATAATCTATGTCCAAACTCTGAATCTTGTCCATAAAAGAGAAAGTCTTCATCAAAATATCCTATCTTCTCAAATAACTTTTTATCATATAAAACACATTGAGCAGCAAATATCGTAGTCAGTTTTGTCGGTTCAATATCTTCTGCTTTATTTGCCTGTTGTTGAGGACAAGATGTGTTATCTACTCTTGGAACCACAAGATAGCAGTTATCTTCCTCTCTAAGCGTTTTAAACATACTTCTAAGCCATTTTTCTGGAACATAAGCATCAGAGTTTATCAAACAGATATAATCGCAGAGAGACTCTTTGATTAGCTTGTTCCATATTTTGGATAGGTTCTTTCCATTTACCCTGTTATCATAAACTGTCAGTTTAAAAGGGTGTTCCGTATTTTTAATAATATGTTCAACTGCTTTTGTTTCTACTTTCGGGTCTTTATACTTTAGCATTCCAATTTCAATCATATCTATTTCTTTCTCGTCAGCTAACGGTTCTTTTACTTTTTCAATTATCTTGTCAAAACTCATCTACGTTTTAATGAACTAAACCTTTATGAGTCTTAACTCCTCTCTCACTCTTAAATTCTTTTCCACAAATATCACAAGTAAATTCTTCTTCTTTGTCTTCTTCTTTATCTTCTACTTTACTTGCTTTTTCTGCATCTTTTAATTTTGTTAAAACTTTATCAAAGCTATTTTCGGATTCTCCTACTAAAGTAATACCATCTCTTTTAACGTGTTCGTTTAATCTATTTTCTGCTACTTCATAGGTTTTTCCATATTTATTTCTGACTATATATGTTTTTCCCATTTTATTATTTTTCTTTAATTTTGGTTTTTTACCTTTGTATTTTAATTTTTTTGAAAATTCTTTTTCGTTAAACTCTCTAATACTTGGTTTTCTTTTTATGCTCTCATACCATTCTTTATTCAAATACTGACCATTAGGGTCTAACTTTTCATATCTTTCAATCTTTTTCTTCCTATCTTCTTCTCTCATATAACCATAGTGCTTAAACATATAACCTGAAGTTCCTCTCCATCTATAAGCATAAAGTGGTGCAAGTCCACAATGTAATTTTGTCTTCTTCCAGTTAAAGTTTGAATCTTCTATGTATTTAAAGAACCTAACGTTTTGAAAATTACCCCAACCCTTATCTACTCTCATATGCTTTTCATCATTCCAGAGGTGAACACAATAGAATTCATATGCTATCGTCTCATCTTTATTTGCTAATTTTTCTAATTTTTCTCTATTTAATCTGTAATCTAATACTTCATCTGCATCTTGTGCTATAACCCAATCTGGATTCCATTTTCTTAATCTTTGACAGATAGTTCTCTTAATTTCCCATTGCTTTTCTTTCCAGATTGATTCGGGATGATTATAGAAGATTACATTCGGATAACTGAGACACAGTTTTTTTGTTTTCTCATCCGTATTATCTCCCCAGATATAAATGAAATCAACTAATGTAGATAATTTATCAAGTGCTTTATCTAAAAATCTATCTCCTTCTCCTTCTGCTACTACAAGATAAGCTCCTATCTTCATCTGTTCATAAATCTTCTAAGGTCTTCTTGGGCTTTCTTTCTATCTAACTCTCCTGAATCAAATGCTTGTCGCATTGCATCTTCATAATCTTTTTCCATTTTCCTGGCATTCTCTTCATCTACAACTTCTACTTCTTCTTCTTTCTCCTTTAAGGTATTAGGGTCAACTGTTTTTATTTTCTTCTTCTTCGTTACTTTTCTCTTTGGAACTCTGTCCGCTATTTCCTTTATTT
>JBMCFZ010000035.1:0-6042 GCA_048620055.1 archaeon
GGTTGAGACCTTACCATTGCCCCTGAACTCATTTCACTTTGCCCAGTTATTGCGTATTTGTTTTCTTGCATCGCTACTAGTAATTCTTGTTGTGATTTGGGTGACAGTGATGCTACTTCATCTACGTAAAGTACTCCTTTGTTTGCTTTATGTATCATTCCAGGCATTACTCTTTGATGAGGTGGAGTTCCTAAGCCTCCACTTTGGAAAGGATCGTGCCTTACATCTCCTAGTAGTGCTCCTGCTCTTGCTCCTGTTGCATCTACGAATGGCGCTTTCTCTTTATCTGAATTATCTATTAGTAACTTAGGTGAATTTTTACTTGATTGTCCTTTACCTGGCATATTCATTCCTTGTATTCCCGTTGTTACAGCTATTCCAAATGCTAACATAGCTAGAAGCATTCCTCCAACTATCATTATCGCTGCGAGTATTACGTCGCTGAATAAATCGAAGTATATTGCTGCTCCAACCCCTAATGCGTATATGAGACCCATTATCAGTATTGGACTCATTCCCATTTTCGTGGGCATTTGATTTTGTTGTGTGACGAGTTTCTTTTTCTTGTTTTCAGTTATCTTTTTTCCTTCACTTTGAGGAAGTACTTTGACTTTTGGCTCATTTTGATCCTGTTGGTTAGGATATAAAAGAATATCTTGAAGTTTCTCTGTTGGTAGAAGTTCACTCATCGATTTTGCTAGCATTGATTTACCTGTACCTGGTTTACCTATCAATAAAACATTTCTACCTTGTTTTGCTGCTTTTTTTATGACTTCTACTCCTTCTTTTTGTCCTATTACTTGGTCTACAAGCTTTTCAGGCACTTCTATTTCTTCAGTGGTTTTGATATCTTCGTATTGAGAATTTTCTTCCTCATTCTTTTTCTTTGATTTCGGCATGTTTGAATTCCTCTTGATGTTTAATTTGTTTTTATTAAGATAAATAGAGTATATTTATTTGTAGTGACCGATGTTAAAAAGATTAGTGGAAAAGGTTAATTACTTTGGTGTGGAAATTAATTACTTAAAGATAGAAGGACTTAGAAACTCAGGATTGATTGAAATGAAGGTAACTTTTTTAGGAACTAGTGGTTCTCTTCCAACGAAGAAACGTAGTCAACCTTCCATTCATTTACAGCACGGTAATAATTCAATTCTCTGGGATTGTGGTGAAGGTACTCAGAGACAGATAATGAAGACAAATATATCTCCTTTTAAGATAAATTCGGTTTACATAACTCATTTACACGCTGATCATTTAATAGGATTAGCTGGTTTGATTCAAAGCCTTCAGTTCATGGGTAGAGAAGAAAAACTGGAAGTTTATGGACCGGAGAAGATAGATAAATATGTAGATTTTTTCAAGAACTGGGATTACTTCAAACTAGGATTTAATATAGAAGTTAAGGAAGTTAAAGAAGGAGTTATTAAGGAAGATGAAGATTACGTAATGAGGGCTTTCCCGGTGGAACATAGATGCCCCGCTTATGGATATGTATTTGAAGAGAAGCCAGGGTTGAATCTCGATAAGGAGAAATTAAAAGAAATTGGTTTATTCAATCATCCTAAATGTAGGGACCTCAAGGAAAAAGGAGTAGTTGAACATAGAGGAAAGAAAATAAAAATTGAGGATGTTAGAAAACCTGAGAAAAATAGAAGAAAGATAGTTTACTCGGGAGATACTAAGCACTGTGAAAAACTTAAAGAAGCTTCTGAAGGAGCTGATTTATTGATAGTTGATTCCACATTCGGTGAAGAACATGAGGATAAGGCTTTTGAATACGGTCATGGTGAAGCTAAGTTGATGGCTAAGTTAGCTAAGGAGGCTAATGTGGACAAACTCGTTTTAACACATTTCTCCAATAGATACGAAGATGAGAAAGTTCTTGAAGAAAGTGCTCGAGGAGTATTTAAAGAATCTTACGCTGCTAGAGATTTAATGGAAATAGAAATTGATTAAAAGAAAAAAAAGAGGTTAGGGAGTTCTTCAGGAATCTTATTACCCTATACTTTGTAAACTTCGTCTCCTTCTCTCACTCTGTTTTTAACTTTCATCCCTACACTCTCACCAGGTCCAGCTTCTTCTACTTCTTCTCTATCTATTTCCATTGACTTTATTTCTTGTTCGAAGTCCGTGGTAGCTCCTTTTATCCTTATTTTGTCCCCTACTCTCAGTTCATCTTCCAATTTTATTATACCTACACTCAAATCCGTGAAGTAGTGTGTTACTTCACCTATTTTTTCATTCATATTAAACACCTTTATGTGGTTATCTCGGGATTTTCACCTAATTAATTTATAGAGTAATTGATTTAAATAAGGTGGTGTATACATCTATTAATAGAGTGATTAAAATGAAGAGTAAGTTAATTGTCTCAGTAGCTTTATTATCTCTTTTACTATCTGTTGGAGCAGCCGTAGATTTCAGAAGCCATACTATAGAGATTAGAATTAATGAAGATAGCTCTGCGAATGTAAAAGAAACTTTTGCATTCAGCGTTAGTCAAACTAACATAATGGACAATCATAATGTGACTGAACAAGATTTCTTCAATACGTTGGTCTCGGAAGCAGATAAGGATTTTGATAAGCTAACTGAGTTAAGCCCTGATGTCGAAGTAGCCCCAAGTATTTTAGGAGATAAAGAGAATCTAGCGGTATCTACTTCAGAAACTTACAGGACACATGAACTTATTATTAGTTACCAAACTGATGAATTAATAGATTTAGATAAATCCGAAGGAAGAGTAAGCTACTATAAATTTGATACGGATCTCTTAAAATTCTACGATGAAGATTCAGAAATGGTTAAATTACCGGATAATACTAATTTATTGGTTAGTTTACCTAATTCCCTGGATGAAGACAGAGTAGATCCTCCTAAAGATATTTGGTTAGAACATGGAGGATACGAATATCTTTGGACCACTGGAATGTGGAATATCGATATGAGTTACAGTTTGGTAGATCCAATTACCGGTTGGAGCCCTAAGGGAATAGGAGAAGCTTTTGGAAAGGTATTTATAGGTCAACCTATTTACGGTGCTTTACTAATTATATTAATCATATTATCAGTTATATATAGGAAACAGATAAAATTACTATTTTCAGAAGGCCTTACTGTTGATGAAGAGCCTGAAAGACCTAAAGAACAGCTTTAGAAATTTATTTGAATTTCTTTTTCTTTCTTATTTCTCCTCGAGTTACTCCTCTGTATTTTATATTTAGATGTGCTGCTAAGTTCTGCATGGTATAGTCATCTGTTATTAATTCTCCTTTTTTCTCTAGAGCTAAAGCTAATACATCTATATCCGTTTCACTGAGGTGATCTTCACTTCCTACTTCTCTTGCTTTTTTCTTTATTTCTTTAATGTCCTCTTCTTTAGGAGAAACTACTTCCAATTTACCTTTGGCCAGAGCGGATTCTGCAAGTGATTTCGAAGCTATATTTTTAAGTTCTTCTATTACGGAAGGAGTTGTGTACATCTCTTCATTTTCTTGAAGTGAGTAAGCGTTTATTACTGCGCTTGCATCCATTATTTTAATCATTTTTAATCATTTATTTCATTGAAATTGAGCTAAATTAAATTGATTTTTATCCTCATTCATAGTTTTTTCACTTCTACCCTTTACTCCAGAGTTTTTAGAATCCTCAGAGTCTTCAGAGACATTATCTTCATTCTCAGGTTTTTTTTCGTCCTCATTTACTTTATTAATTTGTTTTCCTTTAATCTTCTCTGCTTTTTTAATCGTTCTTTTTCTTTGACTTACCCCTAATAACTTTAATTCTTTTTCGTTGAAGTTGAATTCAGCGGTTAATCTGATTCTTTTTTCTTTATTTTTCATCATTTGTTGAAACATTGGCAAGTAATCCTTCTTAGCTATTTTAGTTGAAACGTGGCATTTTTCACCTATCTTACTAGCTATGGAGTCTCTCGTGTTCCTCTTTGATTTGGTTGACCCAAGTTTCCTTATTAGCGATGGGAATTTGTAGCGTGTGTATCCGTGGTACTCTTCTTCTTTTGCCAGTGAAACTCCCGGGCCCATTAATACGTTCGCATATCTCCATAAACCGTATTTCTGTCTTTTATATACCCTTCCTAGATGTATGTCTGCTCTGGATAATTTTTCAAATGCTTTTGCAAGATCCTTCGGTTTTTCATATTGTTGAGGGATATTTTCATCTATCCATTTCAATGTGAAGTCCGGACTTTCATCTAATTTCATGAGGGATTCCTGTGCTTCCTTGAAGTTTCTTCCTTTGAGTATTTTCTCCATAGCTTTGAACATATCTATTTTTTTGTTCCTTTTCCCTGTTATCTGTATATCTCCCTCTTTCAATTTTTTCCTACCTTCAGCTAACGCCTGAAAATCATTTATAGCTCCTCTAACATCTCCATCTGAATTTTCAGCTATTTTCTTCAGTGTCTCTTCCTTTACTTCTACTCCTTTTTGGTCCGCAATTCTCTTCAAGAGCTTTGCTATTGTCGATGGATGTACTTTCCTAACCTTTGTTAGATTACACTTACTTCTTATTGATTTTATTTTCTGATTATAGGCATCGTTAGCGGTTAATATTACTGGAAAATTGGTTTCTTTCAGTATTTTATTTATAGCCCTTGTTCCACCGTGATCTTGACGGTATAATCCATCCACTTCATCTATAAGTATTAATCTTTTTTTACCTGTTATTGTACGTGATTTTGAAGCATCTCCCAACATTCTCTCTATATTTTTCTTGTTTCTCGTGTCACTGGCATTCATCTCCAAGGTTTCCCAGTTATATTCCGATGCTATTGCCTCCACTGTAGCTGTTTTTCCTGATCCTGGAGGACCATGTAGTAATAAGGGTTTTGATTTTTCTTCTCCTTCCTCCCACTTTTCAGCCCATTTCCTTATTTTCTTCACGGTAGTGGTGTGTCCCACTATCTCTTTTAGGGATTTTGGAGTAAATTGATCCGCCCAGGTTTCTTTTTCATTAGACATTTTTTAATTCCCCTATTCTCTTTGTCTTGTATTCCTTATAAATCTCAAGAAGTATATAATTAAGGTGTTAATATACTGTGATACTGGAGGTTTTTTATGAAGATTGGTTTAGTGGGTAAGACGAATACAGGGAAATCAACTTTTTTTAAAGCAGCTTCTCTAGTAGATGTTGAGATAAGTAACAGGATCTTCACAACTATCGATGCAAATAAAGGGGTTACCTACATTACTTCCAAATGTCCTTGTGTTGATTTAGAGGTTTCTTGTGATCCTGTAAATTCTAAATGTAGAGACGGAACTCGTTTGATTCCCGTTGAATTGATAGATGTTGCTGGACTGGTTCCCGGAGCTCATGAAGGTAAAGGTCTTGGTAATAAATTTTTGAGTGATCTAATGGAAGCCGAGGGATTGATTCATATTTTAGATCTTTCAGGAAGAACTGATGAAGGTGGAAACCCTACTTCCGGTTACGATCCGGAGAAAGACATTGATTTTCTTTACAGTGAAATAGATCATTGGATAAGAAACTTGTTGAAAGAAAATTGGGATAGATGGCAGAGAGAAGTGAGTAGAGGAGACTCCAAGTTGTATGAATGTGTCCATGACAAATTAACCGGCTTAGGCGTTAATGAAGATGAGGTTAAGAAAAGTTTAAGTGAAGATTACGGTGATTTGCTTGAATTAGCCAATATTATAAGAGAAGAGAGTAAACCTATTGTTCTCGCGGGAAACAAAGTTGATCTACCTGAAGCTAGGGAAAATTACGATGAATTGAAGGATAAATACGATGTTATTCCAATCTGTGCTGAAGGTGAACTTGCATTGAGAGAGGCGGAGAAAAAAGGATTAATTAACTACATTCCTGGCGACGATTCCTTTGAAATTAAAGAAGACATAAGTGAAAAGAGAAAAAAAGGATTGAAGTTCATAAAGAATAAGATACTAGATGAATATGGGTCTACAGGGGTACAAGAAGTTTTGAATAAAGTAGTTTTTGATGATTTAAATTACATAGTTGTTTATCCCGTTGAATCCAGTTCAAAGTATTGTAACGGTG
>JBMCFZ010000036.1:0-5876 GCA_048620055.1 archaeon
GATAAGGCCAGAGGAAACGATTTTGCAGTGGGTGGAATCAGTTGGACATAAGTTAAATATATAAGAATAAAAAGATTTAGATAAATATGTTTGAAAGAATTAAAAATATTTGGAAACCGAAAGAGAAAAAAGGTCAAGAAACAGCATCAGTTCAAGACCAAGTAAATGATTTATTAACCAGAGTAGGACAACACGGAGTAAGTTTCAAATTAGCACAAGACATTTTTTCTGAAAGAAAACTATCAGTTCATCAAGAAAAAGCAGAATGTAAAAAAGCATATAATTCAGTAAGTTATGTTCAGGTGGCAGTAAATAACCTTGTGAATGTAATTTTAGGAGATAAACCCTTTATAAATAGTGAAAATGAAACAATAAAATCATATGCAAAAGAATGGAAGAAATTAAGCAAGTTCGGAAAGGCCAAAAAAGAAGCAATACAAGAGGCAATAATCACAGGAGATGGATACATAAGAAAACTAAAAGGTCAAAATGGAAACCGAAAATACAAACACATAGAAAATTCAGAAGATATGTATATAGATTGGGATTATCAAAATAACAGACCAAAGAGATACATAAGAAGACTATACTACACAGAAGCCCAAGCAAAAAGAGAAGGAATAGAATCATTTACACTTAAAACCCCATATGGATTAGAAACTATTTTTGGAATAGAATATGACCCAAGCGAAATAATCAGATTTAAATTTATGGAGCATTCTTTTGGAGTATATGGAAGAAGCCCAATAGCAAGTATTCTTAATGATGTGGATATTATCAAGAGGATAGAGAGGAGTATTGCAGTAATAAGTATGTTTAAGGCCATCCCTCAAAAGATTTTAACTCCCAAAGACTCTGGAGAAAACACAAAAACCTGGAATGACAAACAAATAAAACAAATTGAAGAACAACTAAAAAACCAAAAGGATTTTGAGAGCAGCATAGTAGGAACACCAATTGAAAGTTTAAATGTAACCGATTCAGGACAAATAATAGAATTAACAGGATACCTTGACCACTTTAAAAGAAAAATAAGCATAAGTTTAAGCCCTGAATTTATTATACATGGGGAATTAGTAAACAGAAATACAAGCACAGAACAAAAACAAGTATATTACTTAACAGTATCCGCAATAAGAGAATACTTTGAAGATGACATACAAGAGGCATTAGAAGAAGGACTCAATTCAAGTTTAGAAGCATTAAGAGAAAAAGGAATAAATTTACCTTATGCACAATTTTGGTGGGAATGGGGTCAGTATGATATTGAAACCAGAGAACAAAAAGAAGAAAGAATAAACAGGGATTGGAAAGAAGGTTTAATATCACACGCAGAAGCAAGAGAAGAAAAAAACTATGAACCAGATGAAACAACCGGAGATCAATACTCTTTTGACTTAATTTCCAACCCAGGACAACAAGTAGTAGAAGGATTAAAAAACGCAATAGATAATGGAAATAATAAAGAAACTGAAGAAACTAATCAGAAAGAGTGATGACAACGACTTAACTCAAATAAATGGAATTTACATTAAAAATGGGAATATCAGACAAAACAAGAAGAAAAATAGCAAGAAAGAGAAGACACGGAGTAAAAAAGAATATAACTAATTACTCTAAAGACATTTTTAATGCCTTCTATGATGAGAAACTTCTAAAAGAAACAATAAATAAAACTCTAAACAATGAAAACTATTTAACTGAAAACCTAACAGATGCTTTTACAGATTATTTAAAAAAAGTAAATCAAAATATAAAGAACCTATTAAGCAAAGCCCAAGAGTATATTGAAGATTCTTACAAAAAAGGCACAGACAGAATTTTAGATGAAAATGGAGAAAAAGTAAAAATAGAGGCAGAGCCAGATGAACAAGCAATTAAAGTTTTAACAAACGAACAAAAAAGAAATTTTGAGAGTATGAACAAACAACAAACCAGAATAGTCAATAATATTGTAACAAAAGGAATAGAAAAAGGAAAATCACAAGAAGAAATAGCAAAAGAAATACAAAACAGAGTAAAACAGACAACCAAATCAAGTGCAAATAGAATCTCTCGGACGGAAATAGTCAAATCCCATAATGTAGGCCAAGTAGAAACAATGCAAAAAGCAGGAATAAAATATTATAGTTTTATCAATTCCCCTAAATATACGGGAAAAGACGGAAAAACTTATCCGTGTATTATATGCAGAAAATTGCAGGGGGGCAGAGGCAGAGAACATATTTATTTAGTGGAGAGAGCAGGAACAAGCGAAAAAAATCCTCTACCAGTAACCCAATCGCATCCAAATTGCAATTGCACGACCGTAATAAGAACAGACAAAGAATAAAAAGATTTATAAATATATAAAAACTAATTCTATTAAATAAATTATAGGAGTATAAAATGAAAAAGGAAACAAAAGAACAAATTAAGATGTTTCAGGCAAATGATTGGGATTTTTCAGAAGAAACACCAGAATATGTTTTAATGAAAAGAAACAATGCAACTGCAATTGGACATATCTTAATCTTTATCTTTTTAGGATGGTGGACTTTGGGAATTGCAAACCTTATATACCATTTTGCAAGCAAAAAGAAAAAGAAGATTATTAAATAGAAAGATTTAAAAACAAAACCGAAAAATCTTTAAACCTATTTATATATTTAATCCTATGACTTACAGCGGTGGTTATTATTTCGGTATTCTGGAACTTTTAGATGAGTTAGAAATAACCGAACCAGAGCAAAACGAATATCACGGAAAAGAATTATTTGATAAATTTGAAAAGAAATTTGGAAGCGGAAACAGAATAAATTTCAATAGAGCATTAAAGCAATTAACCAAGGCCAAAAAAATTAAATCAAGAACCGCAGGGGAGAAAAATAGAACCCTTTACTCCCTAAACAGAAAAGCAAAACACTAAAGAGTTAAATATATAAGGGTTTTAATCTTAAAGATAATATGGTAGAAAACAAAATATACAACACAGAAACATTTTCTTTAGAGAAAAGTCAAGACAAAAAAGGTTATATCCTAAAAGGAAATGCGATGCCATTAGGAGAAACTTCAAGAAATGGTGTTTATTATAGACCAGAATCAGTAAAGAAAGCATATAAATCATTAGAAGGAAACTCTTTTTTATTCTCACACCAGCAAGACCAAGTAAATCATGTTTTAGGACATGTAACAAAAGCAGACCTTACAGATACTCACGTAACTTACGAAGTGGATATAGATCCAGAAGAAAAAGATTTCATAAGAAAAAGTGAGAGAGGCGACATTAAACATGTAAGTGTTGGAGCAATAATCAATCCAGAAACAGTAGAAATTGACGAGGACAAAGGAATTGCTTATGTAGATGTAGAGGAATTTGCAGAATTAAGTTCAGCACCCGTTCCTGGATATAAAAATACTTCAGCAAAACTAAATACAGTTATGGCAATAGCAGAAAAATTTGGAAATGAAGACCAAGTTAAGAAATTAAAACAGAAAACCAAAACAAAAGAAACAGACGAAGATAAAGATACAGAAGATAATCCAGAAGAAGATAAATTACCTGGTCAGGCAGACACCGAAGAACCAAAGGACAAAGAAGATAAAAAAGAAACTGAAGAATCAGAAGAAGACAAGGAAGACACTGAAGATTCCGAGGATAAAGAGGACACAAAAGAGCCAGAAGAACAAGAAGTTACTGAAAGTTACCAAGAAGATAAAGAAGAATCAGAAGCAGATAAGGAAGATAATGAAGAAGATAAATCAGAAGAAGATATGAGCAAAGAGCCATTTGCAGGATATAAAAACTTTGATGATTGTGTAAAAAAGAACCAAGATAAAAAAGACCCAAAAGCATATTGCGGAAAAATCCAGAAAAAAGCAAAAGACAAAGACAACAAAACTCAAAATACAAGTAATGAAACAGAAGATGAAAGTGAAGAACAAACAGTAGAAGAACAAGTAAGTGAATTAAAAACATTATATGATGAGATTTCTGGAAAATACGAAGAAATACAAAATAGACTATCAGCATTAGAAAGTAAAATAGACCAACTATTAGACGAACCAGAAGAAGAAAACTCAAAAGAACAAGACACCCAAAAACTAAAAGAAGTTTATAATGAGGAGAAATTTCAAGAAAAATCCGACCTAACACCAAACATTAAACCAGAAAAATACCAGGAAAGAAAAGAAAAAGAATTAGGATTAGACAAAAATACCGACGGTAAAAAGTTAGACAGTATTGACTTAAATAAAATAATCAGAAAAAACAGGAGATATTAGTAACTATACACGCCAATAGTTAAATATAAAAAAGGTAAAATACTAAATATATCAAGATAAAATGGAAACAGAAACATTCATGGGCAAAGAATTGATGGTTGGAAATAAACCAGGACACGAAAAACTACCCTATCATGAAGATGAAACAGTAGAAAGATTAGGTAGAGAATTAGTTAAAGGTTATTCTGAAATAGTTCAAAACGAATCGTGGTTAAGCAGATCTCATAAAAAGAGAATTGAAGATTTCTTTGAAAGTTTTGGAGCATTAAAAGAAGGAGAATCATTAGACAATTTAAAAACAGAAGATATGACTTTCCCAAATAATTCTGCACTTTATACAACAGTAGTTAGAGCAGTTGTAGAGAGAGCATTTAGGCCAGTATTGGTAGCAAACGAAGTAATTAAGACAATTTCTATTAACCCAAGCGGAACAGAAAAACTAAAGATTCCACTAAATGCTTTGAGAACTGCAAGTGATTTGCCAGATTCTGGTGATTTACCAAGTCCAGATAATGATGATTACTCTGACTCAGAGATTTCTCTGAAATGGATATATGCTTATGAGGTAATTACACTTCAGATTATAAGACAAGGAATTATTGACATAGTTCAAGACCAGATGTTTGAATTAGGAGATGCTTTAAGTAGGAAAGTAGATTCAGATATTTTGGAAGCATTCCAGGATGCAGCACCTTCAGACGACTCAAACTCAAACTACAAAGATGCAGGAAGTGAAGTAACTTACGAAGATTTAGTAGACGGTGTATTTGGTATGCAAGAAAATGAAGCAATAGCAGATGCAATAGTTACAACTCCAAGTGTATGGAAAGAGTTTGTTAAGACAAGTGATGTTAAAGGAACATACAAGTTTAGCACAGTAGATGCAGGAAGTATCTTCCCAAGAGTATTGGACTTCTATGGAGTAAGAGTATATCTCACAACTAATGCCAATACAGGAAACCTTTTCCTTGTAGATTCAGGTAAGTGTGGATACTTAATTGAAGGAAGCGGAATTGAAATGTTAGACGGAAGAAAATCCGGAACAGTAAACTGGGAAGTTATTGCTTTGAAACTTTACGGAGTTAAAGTAGTAAAACCTAAATCAGTTTATAGATTGACTGTTACAGGATTTGAGTCATAAAGTTTATAAGGTTTAGTTCTTTTTATTTTATATGATAGTTACTGCAATTACTGAAAAGTATATTAGTGGATTTTTCCATTTTTATAATTCTTTTAGATTGAATAATGATTTTCCTATTACCTGTTATTTAATCAATTTTTCTGGAGAAAAAGCAAAACTAATGACAAGACAATTTCCAGATGTAACATTCAGAGTTTATATGGGAAATTTTAAACCCCCAGAACAGAAATGGCAACCAAGCGGAATTCTAAAAGTAACATACCTAAAAGGACTTTTTTTAAGAAAGGAAGCAGAAAGGTCTAAAGAAAATAAAAAAGTAATATGGATAGATCCAAGCAAGTTAATTATGGGCAAAGTAGATTTTATGTATGATTTACTTAATGATTATGAATGGGTCGGAATTGGAAGACCAGGAAAAGATGAAAACAGAAGATTCTTCGCAGGAATGTTTGGATTTAATAGGGGTGACCAA
>JBMCFZ010000037.1:0-5847 GCA_048620055.1 archaeon
GGTTAGAAGAATCTAGGGAAGAAAAGACAAATGGATTAGGGGAAAAAATAGAGGACTTAGCTGAACAAATACGGGAAACAAGGGAAATAGAGAAGAAAAGACTGAAAGAAACTGAAGAAGAACTGGAGCAATTGACAACATCAATGAGTAGAATGAAGGAAAAATTAATGGGAATGGAAAGATCAAAACCTGATCAAGATATTGAAAAATCAATAGATAGATTATATGAAAAAGTAGATGTTATAGATAAACAACTGGATAAAGTTGAAGAAATGAGTGGAGAGCAAACCACTGAATATTTCAGGGCAATGAGTAAAGATCTATCCAGAATAGAGACACTTCTAGAGAATATGGATAGAGGTATAGGTAAAGAACATATTTCTGAAGAAGAGATAAAGAAAACAAAGAAGGAGATAGAGGAAGCTTCGAAAGCGGTTGAAGAAGCAAAGAAAGAAAGACCATCAAAAGAAGAAACAGGTAGATTGAAGAAATTCCTATCTAGAATGAAATCGCCTAAAGGAAAGAAAATGAGCAAGGGAAAGAAGAAGAAACTTGAAGAGACGGAGGAAAAAATCAAGAAGGTCAGGGAAAAGGCGGAGAAAGCGAAAGCTGAGAAAGAAAAAAAGAAAAGAGAAGGAGAAGAAGAGAGAGAAGAGAAAGAAATTGAAGAGAGAAAAGAAAATGTCTGTCCAATCTGTAAACAGGAGTTCAGCTCTAAGAAAGGAATGAAGATACATAAAGCACAAGTTCACGAGGGAAAAGAAACCAAGAAAATGAAGAGAATAGAGAAGAAGATAGGTGGAATAACTTCTAAGTTAAAGAAGAAGGAGAAAGAACAGGAAGAAACCCGTGAGAAAGCGAAAGAGATTAAAAAACACGCTGAAAAGATAAAAAGAAGAAGGAAAAGAAGAGTTAGGAATTACTTAAAGATAATGAATAAAGGTACGGAGATGAAGATAAAGGAACTTGAAGAGAAACTCCAGGTACCTGAAAAGAGACTTTTAAAATACATTAAGGGAGAGATAAAAGGAAAGAAAAACTTTAAATTAAAAGGAACAGGAATTTTAGGTAAACTAATGGGTAAGGATAAAATGCTGGAGAAAATCGATCCAGAGGATATAGAAGATAAAAAGAAGAAGAAAAAGAAATTAAAAAATAAGAAAAAGGATGAAAAACAAGAGGAACAGTTGACTCAATAACAAAAACTTTATAAATGATAAATCAGTTTCATAGAGTAGATAATATTAATCAATAAAGAAATATATACAGGAGGTGAACAATATGAGAAAAGGTATATCACCAGTTATCGCAGTAGTATTACTAATCGCAATATCAGTAATAGCAGCAGTAGGAGTGTGGTACTGGGTAGCAGGACTAGCAGACAAACCAGCAGGAGCAGACTACACACAAACAGCATTTTCAGTACAAGAATGCTCAATAGATAATGGAGAAGTATTAGCTAGGAACACCGGATGAATAGCAATAGCTAACGAAAATGTATCAGTACATGATTCAACAGGTAAAGTAGGATATCTAGATTTCAGTACGGTAGAAGGTGCAGAACAATTAGATGCTGGAGAAGTAGACTACGTAGACTTTGTTAATACTTCAGAGATAAAATCTGGTGTAGAGTACGAAGTGATTGATGGTGAATTCCCAACCATAACATTCACCTGCAACTAAAGCTAGAAACCAATACCAATTTTCCTTATTTTCTTTTTTTTTATCTTTGCTCTAGAGATAACTATGGGTATTTTTAGAATCATTTAACTATGTTTATATTTAAAGTAAAGAGTTTTTCGAAAAATGTAAGAATAAAGGGTTGAAATAGGGACAAGGGGATAAGGGGGAGGTGGATAAGCTGAACTACCCCTTGACCCAGTAGAGAACCCTCTTTCCAACGCGTTCCTTGTTCAGGAATCCTTTTTTGTACAGGGAGTTCAGTCTTGCTGATGCGGCATTTCTCCCTTTATATCCAAATTCTTCTTTCAAATTGGCTGCGTCGACTTTACCATTTCGTTGAACGTAATCGTACACTTTTTCATCGGTCTTAGATAACATATCCATTTCTCTAGGTTTTTCCTTTTCAACTGCAAGTTCTTTACTACTTATTCCTTCTTCAATTTCTTTTAACTTGCTGGATATTTCTTTGAAGAGATGATTTGTCTTTTTCCTTTCTTTGGATAACCTGTATAGTAGTAAACCGATTGTTTCCGGGTCTTTAAATTGTTCTTTATCGTACTTTACATCGAACATCAAGTTCTGAAATTCTTTTTCTGTTTCGTCTTCCGGTTCCATTTTCATGGTTATCCAACTAACTAGTGTTTATTTTTTTAGGTTCTCATCATGACCCTCATGTTGGAGTCACATATATCATGATGGAGTCATGATTTATATATCTTTTGGTTTCAAAGAATTCGAGAAAGAATTAGTCGATCAAATATATTAATGTCTAGAGTCGTTAATATAATTTTGTGGAAATGTAGTAAATCAAGAATAATTCAATATTTAGAGGAATAATTAACCCTGTCTTAATCTTAGGATAGTCCTCTAGTTTCTTTACTCTTCATTCTAAGTTGTTTAGAGCCACATTTCCTGCATTTATCTGCACTAGGAGGGTTCCTAGACTTGCATTTCCTGCATATCTTTCGGTTTAACCTTCTTTCTTTTACTATTGTTGAGGCCATTTTAATCAACATACTTATTACTTTCAATGTATTTAAGCATTATAACAAATCATGAGTTATGAGGACATAGTATTTAATAGAGGAAATAAATTAAAACAAAGGAAATAATAAATAGAGTGAGATTAAAATAAATTAGAGAATAACTGAATATGTTTCAAAGCTCCGATAGTCTAGTGGCCAAGGATTCGGGCCTTTCGAAATCCTAAGGGAAATAATAAATAACTTATTCCTAGGGTTTGAAGAAAGCCTGAGACCCGGGTTCAAATCCCGGTCGGAGCATCTTAATTGATATTCCCCGTAGGCACGGATGCCCGAGTGGCCAAAGGGACTAGGTTTAGGACCTAGTGGCTTAGTGCCTTCGAGAGTTCAAATCTCTCTCCGTGCATTTTTTCCTTTTTCTAATCTCCAACCTAGTTCTAACTCTAATACTTTCTATTTGAATGTACCAAAACCTTTTTATATAAACAATCATTTCCCTAATGGTGAAGGATAGAACACACAAATGTAAAGGAGGTGACTACACGATGAAAAGTAAGAATGATCTTAGAGCACCTAGGATAAGTAAAAGTAAAAAATCAGGAATGATTAGTACTGGATTAATAGCTATATCTATACTGTTTTCTTCAGTATTTGTAGGAGGATTAGCTTTAAGAGAATATTCACACCAGCACACAGCACCAGTTATGGTAGAAAGTCTTACTCCTGGGCCAACTTTAGATGAAGTTACTTTAACAAGTGCAACTAGAGGAATTACAAGAAAATGGGGAGAACCAGAAGACCCAGCATCAGAGATATACACAACCGGAAATACAGGTCTAAGTGAAGTACACTTTGGAGTAGATACCACTGAAATAGAAACCGAACTTGAAGATGCTTATAAAAACCTAGATCTAACTATAAGTCTATACGAACAAGACGGTGATAATGAACTAATAGAAGAACATAATCTGACTCTGGTTGACGGAGAAGCACAAGGAGAAGTAGAACAAGCATTTACTGATGCATACTATAGCAATGAGAATGTAGGGATGAATATAGTATACAGTATAAATGCGGATACATCTGCCGTTACGCATGAAGATGTAGAGATAGATATACCAATAGAAGTATGGGCTGTAGAATAATAAGAGAAGTGAATTGAATGAAATTTAGAAACCTATATAGATTAGTTGCAGGAATCGTTGTAACTGTTGTTACAGCTGATTTGATAGCAACTTGGTGGGGTTTAAGAACTAACCCTTTGGTTAAAGAGCTTAACCCCACTTTTAACCTTATTCGGTCCTGGTTTAGTATAGGACAAATACTAGCGATATTTTTAGTGTTCTTTATGATTTTATCTGTAGTTGTAATAGGTTATTTTTTAGCTAAACAGTTTTTTGATAAAGAACCTTATAATGGAGAAGTTAGCGAAGTAGCATTGTATTTAACTGATTTAAAAATTCCAAAATTTTCAGATATATACATCTTTTTAGTTCTAGCAATTTATTCCTTACTTATTTTCCTTTCTTTAGATGGTTTTTTAAGATGGATAAATATCTTTATTCTTTAAATACTTTGAATTTGTGGCTGTAGGCAATTACTCCGCCATCCTTATCGTTTATCTTTCTAAATACTTTTTTTACTCTAGCGCCTATCTCCACTTCTTCATCGTTTGAATCCACTACTTGTGAAAATATCTTCACATCGTTATCTAGTTTTATCAACGCTACGTAGTAAGGTGTTTCATCTTGAAAATCTTTGTGTGATGCCTTTACTTTTGAGTAACTTATTATCTCTCCCTCTCTGGACATCTTTTTATCGGTTAATTTCCCTTTTCTCCTGCAGTTTGGACATATTTTTCTCTTAGGGTAGAAATCTTCTTCACAGTTTTCACAGTGTGTTCCCTCTAACCTGTATCTCTCGGGATATTTCCTCCAGTTCAAAGGTATCGCTTCATTCATCTTCTTTCCTCCTGTGGTTTTTTAAATATATGTACGACTGCCGTTGCTCCTGTTCCTCCAACGTTGTGAGATAACCCTATTTCAGGGTTTTCTATCTGTCTTTCTCCAGCTTTCCCAGTCAATTGTTTATAGTTTTCAACTGCCTGCGCTATCCCTGTTGCTCCTACAGGATGTCCTTTGGATTTAAGCCCTCCTGAAGGATTTATGGGAATCTTTCCCCTTAACCTGGTTTCGCCTCTTTCCACGGCTTTTGCTGCTTCTCCTTTTTCATAGAATCCGAGGTCTTCCATCGCCATTATCTCCGCGATTGTAAAGCAGTCGTGAACTTCAGCGAAATCTATTTCCTCCGAATTCACTCCTGCTTCTTTGTATGCAATTTGTGAGGCTACTTCAGTTGCTTTTATCTTTGTTATTGATTTTCTATTAGCTAGATCCAAGGTATCACTTGCTTGTCCCGACCCAGCTATCTCCACATATTCTTTTCCCATTTCCTCGGCCTTTTCCCTTGTCGTCAACACTACTGATGCTGCTCCGTCAGTTATGGGTGAGCAATCGAATAATTTTAAAGGTGAAGCTATTTCAGTTGAATTCATAACTGCTTCTAAACTTATTTCTCTCTGATACTGTGCTTTTGGGTTTTTAGCTCCATTTTCATGGTTCTTTACAGCTACTTTTCCCAGTTGTTCTTCAGTTGTTCCATATTTCTCCATGTGTTTTCTCGCCATTAATCCGTATAGTGCTGCGAATGTCGCTCCATTGAATACTTCCGTTTCTTGGTCTCCTGCTCCTCCTAATGCGTAGTTAACTCTTCCCGTGAGGACGTCGACCATTTTTTCTCCTCCTCCAGCTACCACTGTGTCGTGTTCTCCTGATTTTATGGATAGGTAAGCTGTTCTTAATGCCGTTCCTCCTGAAGCACATGCTGCTTCTACTCTGGTTGAGGGTATTGGGTTTAATCCTACTTGATCGGCTACTAATGCTCCTATGTGCTCTTGTCCTATTAGTCTCCCCGAAGCCATACACCCCGTGTATAATGCATCAATTTCATCTCCTGTTATCTCGGAATCCATCACTGCTTTCGTACCTGCTTCCGCCATTAGATCCTTCAAACTTTTCTCCCATCTCTCTCCGAATTTTGTTTGTCCTGCTCCTATGATGACTACTTTTCTCATTAGTAGACCTCCTTTAATTTATTCATGTAACTGGCGTAGGTTCCGTAG
>JBMCFZ010000038.1:0-5615 GCA_048620055.1 archaeon
AAACCTAACAGCAAATGCCAGTGAAAACCACATATTCACAGAATGGACAGGGAATATAAGTACAATAGATGATGTAAACTCATCAGACACAACAATAGAAATTCTGGATAACTACAACATCACAGCAGAATTTGAAGAAGATACAGATGAAGAACCAGAACCAACACCAACAGCAGCACCAGGACAAAACACAACAACAATCATAACACTATTTATAATAGCACTAGGAATCTACTGGTACAAAAAAGAGTAAGAAAACTTGTTTTAGATCATTTATTTTCTTATCTCTTCATAAATTTTTCTTCTCATAAAATTCTAGAAGAGATTTACCTCTCAATTTAACGAACCATTCATAAATATATAAATAATCCAAATGACAAAATAATTATAACCAAAGCAAATTAAGGGATTAAATTAATAATTAATACATAGATTTGAATTATTTGGATAAGGATCACTGAACAAAACTCGGAAAACATGGAAATCTGGAGGTATTGCAAATGAAAAAGAGGATAAGAGAGACCATTGAAGAAGTTAAAAATGAAAATAAAAATGCTATAAAGGAAACAAAGGTAAACAGTTCCGACAAAGGAACAAAAGACGAAGAATTAAAGGAAACAATTCAAAATGCAGGATCAGGAATAAAGGTAATTGGAACCGGAGGATCCGGCAATAACACGATGAAAAGAATGCAAGAAATAGGAATCAAAGGAGCAGAACTCGTAGCAATGAATACGGACGCTCAACATTTATTATCAACACCAGCTAATAGCAAACTATTATTAGGAAAAAAAATTACTGATGGATTAGGAGCAGGTAGTGATCCTAAAATAGGTGAAAAAGCAGCTAAAGAACAAAAGGAAGAAATAAAAGAACAAGTAGAAGGTTTAGGATTAGTATTTGTAACTTGTGGATTGGGAGGAGGAACAGGAACAGGAACAGCTCCCGTGATAGCAAGACAAGCGAAAGAATTAGGCGCATTATCAGTAGCAGTAGTAACACTTCCATTCAGCGTTGAAGGAGAAAAAAGAATGGACAACGCGATCAAAGGACTGAAAAGACTAAGGGAAAGCGCGGACACAGTGATAGTTATACCAAATGATAAACTTCTTGAAATAGTTCCAGAACTACCTCTAAACGCAGCTTTCAAAGTAGCGGATGAAGTACTAGCGAACGCGGTTAAAGGAATAACAGAAATGATCACAAAACCAGGACTAGTGAACCTTGACTTCGCAGACATAAGAACAATACTAAAAGACGGTGGAGCAGCAATGATTGGTCTAGGAGAATCAGACACAGATGAAACAGGAGAAGCAAGAGCACTAGAAGCAGTAGAAGAAGCATTAAACTCACCACTATTAGATGTAGATGTTTCAAATGCAGGAAAAGCATTAATAAATGTAGTAGGTGGGCCATCAATGAGTCTAAGGGAAGCGGAAGTAGTAATGGAAGCAGTAGCGAGTAAAATAAAGAGAGATTCCCACATAATATGGGGAGCAATGATCGATAAAGACATGAGAGAAAACAAGATAGAAACAATGGTAGTGATAGCCGGAGGAAAAATACCCTTCATCGATCTAGAGAAAGGAGAAGAAAAACTCGGACCGGACATACACCTAGACATGATTGGAGAAGAATAAAAACAAGATTTATAAAAACATAGGAACACAAATACACAAGTAACTAAAATCAAACAAACATAAATAACCAGAGAAGAATAATAACTATTAGAAAGAAATTAAAAGAAAGCAACCAATACTTCTTCCTAGGAAATAAAACAATCAGAGACTACGGTGAAAACATGAATATAAGTAAAATTATAAAAACACAGATAAAGAAACTAAGTAAATCACTAAAACAGATAAAAAGAGTCATAAAAGTAGCTACAAAACCGGAAAAAGACGAATTCCTAGCAGTAGCAAAAATAACTCTAATAGGAATGTCTATAATAGGAGCAATAGCATACGTAATAAGATCAATAGATGTAATACTATAAATGATTAAAAGGAATGAGAATAATGACACTGTACTCAGTAAGAACCACGATTGGACAAGAAAATACGACCTCAAAGATGCTTAAAGAAAAAATGAAAAAAGAAGAAGAAGAAATATATTCAATAACAGTAGTAGATAGGCTAAAAGGCTACATATTCGTGGAAGCAAAGGACCAAAGAGAAGTAAACAGATTAGTAAGAGGAATAAAACATGCAAAAGGAACAATAAGAGGAGAAGTAGACATAGATGAAGTAAAACCATTTATAGAAGAAAAAACATTAACAAGTGAAATAAAAAGCGGAGATATAGTTGAATTAACATCGGGAGCCTTCAAAGGAGAAAAAGCAAAAGTGAAAAGAATAGATGAAGGTAAGGAAAAAATCACTGTGGAAATAATAGAAGCAGAAGTACCGATACCCGTTACAGTAGATGCGTCAGACGCAAGAGTACTACCATCTGAAAAAGATAAATATCAATAAAAAGTGATCACATGACAGATACAATAAGCGTACTAATAGAAGGAGGAAAAGCCTCAGCAGGACCACCATTGGGGCCTGAATTAGGTCCTACACCAGTAAATGTTCAAGACGTAGTCAAAGAAATAAACGAAAAAACAAAGGACTACGAAGGAATAGAAATACCCGTAGATGTAAAAGTAGATAAAGATACAGGGGAATTCGAAATAGAAGTAGGATCACCATCAGTATCAGCACTAATCAAGAAAGAACTGAAAATAGAGAAACTGTCTGGAGAACCGAATAAATACAAAGTCGGAGACCTCCACATAGATCAAATAATCAAGATAGCAAGATCAGTTAAAAATAACAGTCTAGCAAAAACAGATAAAAAAGTCGTTAAAGAAGTAATAGGAGCATCAAACTCAATAGGCATATTGATAGAGGGACAAGAACCAAAAGAAATATTGAAAGAAGTAGAAGAAGGAAAATACGATGCTAAAATAGAAGGAAAAGAAGAACTAGAAGAAATAACTCAAGAAGAAATGGAGAAAAGGAAGAAAGAACTAGAAGAAAAAGCAAAGAAACTCAAAGAAGAAGAGGAAGAAGAAGAGGAAGAAGAGGAAGAAGAAGAACTTGGAGAAGGCGAGGAAGAAGCAGAAGAAGAACATCACGCACCAGGAGAAGCAATCGACCTCTGAAGAAAACAAAAGATTACTTCGAGAAAGTAAAAAACAAAGTAATAAAAACAACGATTAATAAAACAATCAAAGTAACCAAACAAAACCCGCATCACTAAGCCAAGAAGCTTAGGAGGGAAAACCATGGATCAAAATATAGAAGAAGCACTGAAAAAAGCAATTGAAAAAGCACCAGATAGAAACTTCACTGAAACAGTGGAACTAATTTTCAATTTCAAAGAAGTAGATTTCTCCAATCCAGATGAGAGAATAAACAAAACAATTACACTACCCAACGGAAGAGGAAAACCAGTTAAAATCTGTGTAATAGCGAAAGGGGAAACAGCCACAAAAGCAAGAGAAAACGCAGAAAAAGTAATAGGAAAAGAAGAACTCAAAGAACTTGGAGAAGACTCAAGAAAAGCAAAGAAGATAGCAAAAGAATACGATCACTTCGTAGCAGAAGCGAGTTTAATGCCCGATGTTGGAAGACACCTAGGACAAGTATTAGGACCTAGAAACAAGATGCCAACACCAATACCACCGGGATCAGATCCAACTGACACTATAAAGAAACTGAGAAGTCAAATCAAAGTTAAAGTGAAAGGAAAATTCCTACCAACATTACAAGCGCCAATAGGATCGGAAGAAATGGATCTAAAAGAATTAAAAGAAAACGCTAAAAGACTATACGAATCAATAACATCATCACTACCCAAAAGAGATCAAAACGTGGATAAAATGTATGTGAAAACCACGATGGGTCCATCAATAAAAATAGAGTAAGAAAGGATTAAAATGACCGTGCCAGAATGGAAAAAAGAACATGTAAAAGAAATAAAAAAGATGGCGGAGAAGCCAGTAGTAGGGATAATCTCACTTAAAGGACTTCCCTCAAAACAGTTCCAAGAGATAAAAAAGGAACTAAGAGGAGAAGCGGACATAAAGGTTTCTAGAAGGACACTCATAAAAATGGCTTTCGAGAAAGCAAATAAGAAGGGAATTGAAAAATTAGAAGAATACCTAGAGGGACCATGTGGAATAATAGCATCTGAAAAAAACCCATTCAAACTATACAAATCACTCGAAGATAAAAAATCAAAGGCAAAGGCAAAACCAGGTAAAAAAGCTGAAAAAGAAGTAATAGTTCCAAAAGGGCCAACAGGGCTACAGCCAGGACCAATACTATCAAACTTACAACAAGCAGGATTATCAGCTCAAATAAAAGAAGGAGATATTTTCATAGGTAAAAAAACAACTTTACTGGAACCAGGACAAGAAATAACCACGGAAATAGCGTCCGCATTAAACACCTTAGATATAAAGCCACTTGAAATAGGGATAAAACCTGTAGCAATATTAGAAGATGACACAATATTCACACCTGAACAATTACACATAGATATAGATAAAATAAGACAGGACATAACAAACAGTCACCAAAAGGCAATGAATCTAGCAGTAGAAGCAAACTACTTCACGAAAGAATCAACTGAAATAATGATAAGCAAAGCAAGTCAAGAAGCAATAAACCTAGCAATAGAAGCAGGGATATACACGAAAGAAACAATAGAACAACAAGTTTCAAAAACAAATGCAGAAGCGCAAGGACTACTAGCAGAACTAAAAAAAGAAGGATACGAATAAAATTGAGTAAATTAAAATCAAATGATAAAAAACATAATATTAACAGGAGGTAAATGAGAATGGAATACGTATACGCTGCACTGTTACTAAACTCAGCGGGAAAAGAAATAAACGAAGAAACACTAACCAAAGTAGTGGAATCAACAGGTTCAGAGGTAGACGAAGCAAAGATAAAATCTCTAACCACTGCACTAGAAGATGTGGATATAGAAGAAGCAGTAAAGAAACAAGCAGTTGCTCAAGCAGCACCAGCAAAAACAGAAACAGCAGAAAAAACTGAAGACGAAGAAGAAGACGAGGAAGAAGAGGAAGAAGAAGTATCCGAAGAAGAAGCAGCAGAAGGACTAGGGTCACTATTTGAATAAAAACGAAGAACCCCCTACCTATAAAAAACTTTAACCCGTTATGAGAGACATGGCTGACAAAGAAGTTGAAGAAACAGGAAAATACGAGTACTTATTAGTAGAGTACATGAAAGAGATAAGTAATGAAATCACTTATCTACTTCTAGTAATCGTCTCTCTATTCTTATATATATTAATAAATCTATTCAAAGATGTAGTAGCTGTAGATATAGAAGAAGAATTCTTACTGGGACTAACTTCGATAGAACTACTTAGAATAATTTTCGTGATACTAATGATAGGTGGATTTGTATTATTTACCTTATCAAACATTACAAAGAAGAATATAGAAGAGAAATTTGAAAAGATTTTCAAAGAAAAATAATGGAAAAAATTTTAATAAATTTCAGAATGAGCTTGCTTACTAATTCCTTTTTCAGCCATTAATTCAGATTCTTTCAAACCATTACCCGTGACCATTAGAGCTACTGATT